>CAYSMH010000005.1:0-41624 GCA_964432275.1 uncultured Candidatus Saccharibacteria bacterium
CATATAGTGAACAAAATGTTGCAACACCTCAAGAAATCGCTACCCTCAAAAAACAGTACACACTACTAGAAGTCCGTGATTTCTTGCTCGCCAAGCGTGTGGCGGAGCGATGCAAGCAGCCGTTTACGAGTATTTTGTATTTCTATGGTACATCTGAGGGCTGTCCTGAATGTGTGAAGCAGGGTTATGTTCTCGACGCGCTTCGTCAATCTGATCCTTCTGTACGTATTTATGCATTTGATTACAACCTTGACCTCTCGACGATCGAGGCACTAGTGTCTATTTATCAGATAGGAGACACACTTCCTGCTCTAGTGATCAATGGTGTCACATACCAAGGCTTCCAATCGCTTGCTGATTTGAGAGTGCTCGTGTCCAAATAGTATAGTCACTGGTATACTAGTACCTATGAATACTAAATTATGGGGAGGCATTATTGTAACAATACTAACTATAGTAGCGATCACGGTAGCACATCAGCAGCAACCTGTGGCGCCACTGGTACCTGCTCCAGAAGTAGAGACTAGCCCTACCGCTCCTAGTACACCCAAGCTGCCGGCAGATAGCACACCACGAAACCCTCAAGCACTGCAGGGCAAGACCTGGGTATGGCAAAAAACAGTCTCCGGAGGTGTTACTACTACCCCAAAAAAATCGGGAGTATTTACACTACAGTTTGGTGCCGATGGAAACGTTAGCGGAACTACTGATTGTAATGGATTTGGGGGAGCGTATATCGTAGGTAGTGATGGAGTGCTTACGTTTGAGCCATTTTTCTCTACATTGATGTACTGTGAAGGCTCTCAAGAAGGTGTCTACAACACGATATTGGCACAAACGACTTCATATGAAATCGACGGTTCTGGAGTACTTGTACTTTCTGGTACTGCGGGTGTAGTCTATTTCAAATAAGCTACTCATTCCATATTATAAAAGAGTATGGTATAATGCTTGGGACGGCGGGGGATACCCCCACAACGCCTCATGTTTTAGTAGTAATTCGACATTAATTAAATCTATTATGCCAAAAGAAAATTCAGCGTTCATGAAGCCTATGAACCTTAGTGCAGATCTCGAAGCGGTTGTTGGAAAGGGTCCAATGCCTCGTAGTGAAGTAGTTAAGGCACTATGGGCGTATATCAAAAAGCATGATCTCCAAGATCCTGCAAACAAGCGCAACATTAACGCAGATGACAAACTCAAGGTTGTCTTTGGTGGCAAAGCAACAGTCAACATGTTTGAAATGACAAAACTTGTTAGTAAACACCTTTCATAAATTTGTTTAGTAAAAAATCCTCTCAGTAATGCGAGGGTTTTTTATTTTTGTGGCATACTTGAGATATCATGGATCCTGTATCCGCGTACAAAGAACGCGCATTTGCCAAAATCATCGCGATTATTTGTGCGACTATTGCATTTTTTGTATTTGTCGGTGTTGTGGGTACCGATCGTTCTATACAGACGGGGGCTACTATTGGTAGTGCATTTGAAGAACCTGTTAGTATTCCTGCATTTGAACAATCTATGGCTTCAGAAAGTGTGGCGCACACTACAGTGGGTGATGGGTCTCATGTTGCTACCCCTGAGCCACTTCGAGGTATATATCTAACAGGGTGGACTGCGGGTACACCAGCACGACTTGCTAAAGCACTCAAGCTCTTTGAGGGTGATAGTATTCTCAACGCAGTTGTGATTGATATCAAAGATGCTACAGGTAGACTCTCGTATCAGCCAGTAGATAGTGCACTGCTAGATATAGGTGTTGGTACCAACAGGATCACTGATCTCTCGAGTGTGATAGAAACATTTCATCAGCGAGGCATATATGTGATTGGACGACTGACGGTATTTCAAGATCCGTTTTACGCCACAAAGTATCCGAGTGAGGCACTGACTGATATTCGTACCGGCCTCGTGTGGCGCGATTACAAGGGGATCGCGTGGCTTCGTCCAAATAGCAAGGCAGTTGCAGAGTATACAGCTACTATTGCCCGTGATGCATATGCACAAGGTTTTGATGAAATCAATCTTGATTATGTACGATTCCCATCTGATGGTGAACTCAAATATATTGATCTGTCCATGCTTACTAAAAACAAAGCTGAGATAATGCAAGACTTTTTTCGATCTATACGTGCGCAGCTTGCAGGAATACCACTGTCTGCAGATGTGTTTGGGCTCACTATGTCTGCACGAGATGATGTCGGGATAGGGCAGAAGGCAGTGTTGATTGCTCCAGAAGTCGATGCGCTTGCACCTATGCTGTACCCATCACACTTTTGGAATGGAAGCTATGGTATGGCAGTCCCTGCTGAGAAGCCGTATGAAGTTATATATCGAGCACTTTCGGATGGTATCGCCAAGCTTGATGCGGTCGGTATTGATAGGTCAAAGATTAGACCTTGGTTTCAAGACTTTGATTTGTTGGGGGTACCATATGATGCGGCAAAAGTCCGCGCACAGATACAAGCTGCTGCAGATCTTGGTGTGTACTCATGGATGATGTGGGATCCACGCAACGACTATACAGACGAAGTGTATATACTAGAGCCGGAAGTCGGGCTCGAACCGACGACCACCCGTTTACAAAACGGGAGCTCTACCAACTGAGCTATTCCGGCGTACGACCAAAAGTATTGGTCGGTTGGTTCACAGACTATATCATGTTTTTCTTTTCCGGCAAACGTTTATGTTTTACAGGAGGAGTCTTGGATATAGATTTGAGAAAGTACGATGATGGTCCATGAGTTAGTCCAGTGAGTATGTCACGTTTACTAAACACAGGGGCTACTTTTGGGAAAAGTCGTACAACTAGTTTCTGTATTTTGAGTTCGCACCATACAAGAAATCGTTTTAGGTGTACTTGACTCGTATACCAGGTACGGCGAGAGAGTCGTACTACTTTGTATAGGTAGGTTTGTATGGGAGCTGTTTGTGCGGGTACAAGAGGCGTTCCAGTAGATAGCTTCCACGCAACGTACATACTATATATCCACGCAAAGACGATAAGTCCAAGAGTGATAAGTGCAAATACTATGATCATGTACTATACAGTATACGTCACAAATCGTTCTACAGTAGCACCAGCGTCTTGTGCATACTGTTTGATGGTTTTTTCAGGAGTCTTGAAAAACGGCTGTTCATCAAGGGTTTGCTCTTTGAAGTAAGAGGCGATTTTGCCTTGCATAATCTGCGCTTTCATTTCTTCTGGTTTATCGATTGCTTCCATTTCACCTTTGAGTACTTCCATTACTTGCGCGCGGTCAGCATCATTGATATCTGTGGTGTGTACATACTTGGGCTTCATTGCTGCGGTATGCATTGCGATATCTTTTGCGACTTCTGGAGTTCCGCCGTTGAGTACTACGATAGTTGCAGTCTTGCCGGTGTGGTGCGTATAGGCACCAACTACAGCTCCGGTTACTTCTGAGATATCACCAAGTTTGATGTTTTCACCGATCTTGAGCACAACATCATTGATGAGCGCAGGAGCAGCTTCGCGTGCAGCTGCTTCACCTTTTTCCCATGCCATATCAGCGAGTGTATTTGCAAGCTTCACGAAGTCATCGTTTTTTGCGACGAAGTCAGTCTCGCAGTTCATGATCAGTGTCAGTGCGCGTGTACCATCGGTACGTACGATGACGAGGCCGTCAGATGCATCACGATCAGCTTTTTTACCAGCGATTTCCGCACCCTTTTTTTGAAGAATGATCATTGCCTTGTCCATGTCGCCTTCAGCTTCTTCGAGTGCTTTACGGCATTGCATAACAGAGACGCCTGTTGCGTCACGAAGTTCTTTTACTTGTTCAGTGGTGATAGTACTCATTATGATATTAGGAGCTAGATTAATAAATTATTTGTTTCCTTCGAAAGCGTCCTTGAGTATACCAAGGATTGTCGAAATACTCGATGCAGATGAATCATTTGCAACGATGGGGTATTCGATCGCACGAATAGAACAGTCGGTGTTGCCTAGTGCGATCACAGGGATGTTCATCTTGCGAGCTTCAAGTACTGCAATGTGCTCTTTTTTGGAGTCTACGACTACCATTGCTTCTGGCATTTTTGCCAAACCAAGCAATCCAGAGAAATACTTATTGAGACGTTCCATTTCACGGTTGAGTAGGAGCTGCTCTTTCTTGGTGTACTTTGCGTATTCTCCAGAGACACGTTCTTCTTTCATTTTCTCAAGCTTGTCGATACGTTGCTTGATCTGCGGGAAGTTGGTCAGTATTCCTCCGATCCATCGTTCTGTTACGTATGGCTGTCGAAGTGCAGACGCTACTTCGATCACACTTGTGCGAGCTTCTGGTTTGACACCGACCCAAAGGACGTTCTTGCCAGCAGCGCCGAGCTCCGCGAGAAACTTGGCTGCAGCTTCGATCTGAGGAATAACTTTTTCGACATCGATGATGTCAGCACCGTTTTTGGTTCCATAGAGGAATGGGGTAACGGTAGGGTGGCGTCGTGTACGGGTATAACCGTAGTGGACACCTGCCTCCATGAGGCTAGTGGGTGAGTGTTCTTTTTTCATACAATCTGTAGCAGGAAGGGAACGAGCCCGACCTTATTAACTGAATAATTTCATCTAGAAGATGAGCCAAAACAATAGCATCTAGAAGGGGATTTGGCAAGGAAAGTTTATTGACTATTTATATAAATGATGATATAATATAAACAATAAATAACATTGTACAAAACCTTAAAAAATAAGTATGAAAACAATGAAAAGTAATAGGAGTAAAAAAGCTATTGCCAAGAAACTTTTAAAAGGTAAAAAAGTTGTCATTGGAAAAGATTTCAAAATCCCGGCCCAGAAAAAAGCTTAACGATTCAAAATTTACTTATTAGAAAAGCCTCTGCAGAGAGGTTTTTTTTATTACCTAACATAGCAAATAGGGAGTATATTGACATTTGTAATAAATAATGCTATAATGAATTTAAGGTAACAATTTTGTACAAACTATTAAAAATTCAATAAATGATACTTCAAACAATTTTTCTTCCCGCTTATATTTGCTTAGGGTACATAAGCGGCAATTTATTGTGGGAGTTTTTCAAAAGCAAAAACTATAAGAAAGCAATTATCACATCTATGTTTCAGAGTGTTGTATTCCTTGTACTCTATATTTATTTTTAAATAAAAGCGTATTTCTATCAAATCAAAAGCCTTGTTCTTTTAAGAATAAGGCTTTTTTTATTGTCTAAAATGTGCGATTATAGGGTATGCAAATGTCACACGACAAGCCTATTACTCCGCGCGCTGAGGATTATTCTCAATGGTACCTTGATGTTATTGCGGCAGCTGACCTGGCAGAAAACTCACCAGTTCGGGGTTGTATGGTTATTAAACCCAACGGATATGCTATCTGGGAAAAGGTTCAGCAAACACTCGATGAAGAATTCAAAAACAAAGGCGTGCAAAACGCTTATTTTCCGTTATTGATTCCTGAAAAGTTTCTCAAGCGCGAAGCACAGCACGTAGAAGGCTTTGCACCAGAAGTTGCAGTTGTCACGCACGCAGGTGGTGAGAAACTCGATGAGCCACTCGTGATCCGTCCTACGTCTGAAACGATCATGTACGAAGTCTTTTCAAAATGGGTACGATCATATAGAGATCTACCACTTTTGATCAATCAATGGGCAAATGTGGTGCGATGGGAACTTCGTACCAAACCATTTCTCCGAACGACAGAATTTCTCTGGCAAGAAGGGCACACCGTACACCAGAATGAACAGGAAGCAGATGATTTTGCTCGACAAATGCTCGACGTGTACAAAAACTTTTCAAGAGACTATATGGCAATCCCTGTTGTTATAGGAGAAAAGACTGAAAGCGAGCGATTTGCTGGCGCACTCAAGACATATTGTTGTGAAGCAATGATGCAAGATGGCAGGGCATTACAATATGCAACTTCACACAATCTCGGGGATAATTTTGCTAGAGCGTTTGAAGTGCAATATCTCGACCACAACAATACATTACAGTACGGATGGCAGACGAGTTGGGGCCTCTCAACACGATCTATCGGTGGATTGATCATGACACATAGTGATGACAAAGGTTTGGTACTTCCTCCAAAAATGGCTTTAATGAAAGTCGTTATTGTTCCGATTTTTAAGGCCGATAGCAAAGAAAAAGTATTGCCGATTGTTTCTATACTCAAGAAACAAATCGAAGAGGCTCTCGGTATTCGAACTGTACATGTTGATGATCGAGAAAATGTGTCGATAGGAGAAAAGTTTTTCGAATGGGAAAAGCAAGGGATACCACTTCGCATAGAAATTGGTCCAAAAGATATTGAAAAAGAACAATGTATGGCAGTGCGAAGAGATACCGGAGAGAAAATAGGTATTTCATATCACTCAGAAATATTTGGTGAAGCGGTGAGAGATATATTGGATATCATGCAGACCAATCTCTTAGTTACTGCGCAACAACGTTTGGAAGAAAATACTATTACTATAGATTCATGGGATGATTTTGTTTCTGCTATTGAAGGCGGGAAATTTGTTATGGCGCATTGGGATGGTACTCCAGAAACAGAAAAGAAAATTAAAGAAGAGGTCGGCGCAACTATTCGTTGTATTCCATTTGATAACAAGGTCGAATCAGGTGCTTGTATAAAAACAGGTAACCCTTCTACGCAGCGTGTACTTTTCGCGAAGGCATACTAAGCATGTTTAAATCTCTCTATCGCAGATTTTCAAATGATATTGGTATCGATCTTGGTACTGCTAACACACTTGTGTATCTCAGTGGGTACGGCATCATCATCAATGAACCATCAATAGTGGCTGTGAACCAAAAGACAGGGCAGATTGTAGCGGTTGGACATGAAGCCAAGAAAATGTGGGGCAAGACTCCAGCACACATATCGATCGTGCGACCGCTGATCGAAGGTGTGGTGTCCGACTTTGATATGACCGAAGAAATGCTTGCGTACTTCATTCGCAAAGCCGAGAAAATGAGCAAGAAATTCTTTCGTCCACGAGTAGTGATCGGTGTACCAAGTGGTATCACCAACGTCGAGATGCGCGCGGTGTATGACGCCGCCATCGATGCGGGTGCACGAGAGGTCTATCTGGTAGAAGAAGCAATGGCAGCTGCGATAGGTGTGCGTTTACCAGTGCTCGATGCCAAGGCAACATTTGTGATAGATATTGGTGGAGGGACGACTGACATTGCTCTCATTGCACTTGGTGGTGTTGTACGATCCCTCAATTTGCGGATTGCAGGAGATCATTTTAATGAACGTGTTATCGAATATTTGCGAGATGAATTTAAACTACTGGTAGGAGAACCAACTGCTGAGAGTGTGAAGCTCGCATTAGGATCTGCGATCGAGACTGACTATGCAGAGATAGAAGTACGCGGTCGCGATCTCGTCAGTGGACTACCGCGTGCACTGGTCGTCACTGACGGTGATATACGTGAAGCGCTCATGCGACCGATTGGATTCCTCGTAACTGCAATCAAAGAAGTGCTTGAGACTGCGCCGCCAGAGATGATGGCAGACATACTACAAAGTGGGATTGTCCTGACGGGAGGCGGAGCACTCTTGCCGGGGTTGCCCGCACTTCTTGAAAAAGAGCTTGCACTTCCGATCCATATTGCTCAAGACCCACTCTCTGCAGTGGCGCGTGGAACAGGTATTATATTGGAGAATTTTGAACAATACGAAAGTGTTATTGTTCCATTGGATGAACATGTTGTCATATAGTCGTAACACAAAACAATATTCAAAATGTAGACGACTCGTACTGATTGGTATAGGTATTGTTGTTGCGATAATTGTTGTGCGAAGTATTGTAAAACTTGTTGTTACCAATACGATTGCGCATCAGCCGCTTGTATCTGCAGGAACTGTTGTTAATACACTTTCATCAAAGCGTGCATTAGTAGATAAACTCACGGAACTTGAAACAACACTTCAGTCATATGACGCCAAACTCAGTACTGCAGCACTTATCCAAGCAGAAAATGTAGAGCTTAAAGCTCAACTCAATCGTGTACCTACCACACGAGGCACACTCGCACATGTGGTAACACTACCCAACCGTAGTTTATATGACACAGTTACTGTTGATGCGGGTACTGCAGAAGGTGTTATAGAGGGTCAGGTTGTATATGCGTTTGGTAGTATTGCACTTGGTACGGTCTCAGCTGTGGCATCAGATCATGCAACTGTCACGCTCTTTAGTGCACCAGGACGCGAGACTTCAGGTACAGTAGCTGGAAGTAATGTCGCGATTACCATGATCGGTCGTGGAGGTGGAGAATACGAAGTACGAATGCCACGAGATGTAGCGTTTGCAGTTGGGGACTTGGTTGCATATCAGTCTACTGACAGCGCAGTACTTGCTGAGATAGAACGCATTGCTACTGATCCTCGTGATCCGTTTCAGAAACTCTATGCAAAAGCGCCCATAAACTTGCAAGCACTTAAGTGGGTGATAGTCAGATAATTTTTTATGAAATTTACTATCGAGAAAAAACTAGACGGCACACTTGCTCGTGCCGGAGAAATAGTGACTCCCAACGGTGCGATCAAAACACCGGCATTTGTGACGGTAGGGACCAAGTCGACAGTCAAGTCTCTAACGACAGAGCAGATACGAAGTCTCGGTGCGCAAGTTGTACTTGCCAACACGTACCATTTATATCTCCAGCCGGGGACTGATGTCGTGGAAAAGGCGGGAGGATTTGGGAAGTTTATGGACTGGCATGGACCCACGATGACAGACTCGGGGGGCTTCCAGGCGTTTTCACTTGGTGCAGCATTTGGTAACAATGTGTCCAAGGTTGCAACAGGGGACGCGGTGTCAGACATATCTGCAACCAAAGGTCAGCTTGCGATAGTGACTGACGAAGGTGTGACGTTCAAGTCTCATCTCAACGGTGACAAGCATCTCTTTACCCCCGAGAGCTCGATGCTTGCACAATGGAAGATCGGCGCTGACATGATATTTGCATTTGATGAATGCACGAGCCCGAGCGCGCCGTATGAGTACCAAGAAAAGTCTCTTGCACGTACGTACGCGTGGGCCAAGCGCTGTATCGATGCACACGAAGCATTGGATACCGAAAAGAAACAAGCACTCTTTGGGGTAGTGCAAGGTGGACGCTTTCAAGATTTGCGTGAGCAAGCAGCGCGAGATCTCGGAGCATTGCCGTTTGACGGCTACGGCATCGGAGGGTCATTTACCAAAGACGACATTGGCACAGCGGTAGGATGGGTCAATGCAATACTCCCCGAAGACAAACCACGACACTTGCTCGGCATCGGAGAGCCTATCGATCTGTTTGAAGGAGTGCAAGCAGGGTGTGATCTGTTTGACTGTGTGTTGCCGACACGTATCGGGCGACATGGCACATTGTTTACTCACGACGGCAAAATCCATATTAAAAATGCACAGTACGTCGAAGACTTTGGTCCGCTTGAGCAAGGTTGTACGTGCTATACCTGTACACATCATACTCGTGCGTACATTGCGCACCTTTTCCGCGCAGATGAAATGACTGCCGGCACACTTGCGAGTATTCACAATATTCATTTTCTCTTGCGACTGGTAGAAAAGATCCGTGAGTCTATCCTCAACGGCACGTTTTTTGAGTATAAAAAAGAGTTTTTGGAAAGATATTATAAAAAATAAAAAATCTCCCGATAATCCGGGAGATTGATGTATTTAATTAACTAGGTTATCTAGTCAGACTCTAATACTATGAAATGAATTTTATTGAGAGACGAGCTTTCAATTTTTTTCATTGCTAAGTCTACTTCTTTGCGACTTATATCAGCTCGGTCTACATCTATTATGCATCCAGAAAATTCTTGCAGCCAGTACAATTGTGCAGGGGTGTAGTCATACAATTTCTTTTTGAAATGAGCCACAGAGATAAACTCTCTTTCTTTTGCAGGCTGTTGAAGTGATATAGATGGCGTGTTCTTGTTAAAGAAGTCAATTGCCTGCCGATAATACTTATGGCCAAATAACATCTTTTCAAATGCTATTGATTTTGCAACTAAACTTTCATTGAGCTGAACAGCATCATTTTCATAGGAATATTCACTTTTAGAAATTAGTTCTGTATCAGCTACATGTTTTTTATCGTAGACCTGAATGAACTGTTCTTCATTTTTTACAGCTTTAAGACAATTTGTTAGTTGATCAATAAGTTTAATTTTTGAAGATTGATACTCCGCAATCTGATTTATTCCGCCATGGAAGTCTTCCTCGAGTTTTGAATAAATCTCAAGTTCTTCATCAAATGTCTTCTGAGCATTTAATGGCAAGAAGGGCATAATTGCGATTGCAAAAAGGATTACTTTTTTCATAATTGTAAATGGTTTTGTTTAAAAAAATATTACATTTTATTATTATTTTGTCAATTATATAAATACGTAAAAAATAATTGCTATACTATTCACATGATACTTCGTAAATCTTTTTTCTATATCTTGATCTTTACCGCCGTCGCGTCATTTCTAACATATCGGATCGTACATACGGCGTATGCTATTTCGTACGATGAAAACGTGTACGACTTTTAAGGTGTGGTAGTATTGCTGTATGCAATTCAAACTCTCAGGAGAATACCAGCCAGCAGGCGACCAGCCGGAGGCGATCAAGAAACTCGTGAAGGGGCTCAAGGACGGCAAACAGATGCAGACACTGCTTGGTGCAACTGCAACTGGTAAGACATTCACGATGGCAAACATCATCGAAGCTGTACAGAAGCCGACCCTTGTGATCGCTCACAACAAAACACTCGCGGCTCAGCTTGCCCAAGAGTTCAAAAGTTATTTCCCTGACAATGTTGTCCACTACTTCGTTTCGTACTACGACTACTACCAGCCCGAGGCGTACATGCCAGTAACCGATACATTCATCGAAAAAGATGCGCAGATCAACAAAGAAATCGATCGACTCCGCCACGCGACCACCCAAGCATTGCTCACGCGCAAAGACGTGATCATTGTCGCATCGGTGTCGTGCATCTACGGTCTCGGGTCTCCGGTTGAATACGAAAAGACAAATTTCAAAATAGAAAAAGGCATGAAGCTCTCGCGCACCGAGGCGATGGAGCGACTGATCTCGATTCATTTCTCACGTACCACTGCAGATCTTGAAAGTGGGACATTTCGTGCACTTGGCAACAAGATCGACGTCATGCCTGTCAACGACACGCTCATGTACCAGATCGACTTCACCGGCAACGTCGTGCAAAGTATCGTCAAGATTGATCCTGTTTCTTCACGCATACTCAAAGATGATGAACCATTTGTATACATTTTCCCGGCGAAACACTTCATCACAAACTCTGAAGAAAAAGAACGCGCAATCGCCGACATACAGCATGAGCTCGATCAGCAACTCAAGCACTTCGAAGCAGAAGGCAAGCTTCTCGAGGCGGAGCGTATCAAGCGGCGCACCAACTACGACCTCGCAATGATCCGTGAGATGGGATACTGTTCCGGTATCGAAAACTATAGTCGTCACATGTCAGGTAAAGCAGCGGGTGAACCACCAGAAACATTGCTTTCATACTTTCCGCATGATAAAGATGGCAAACCAGAGTTCATGCTCTTTATCGATGAGTCCCATGTGACGATTCCACAGCTTGGTGGTATGTATGCAGGAGATGCATCGCGCAAGACGACACTGGTGGAGTTTGGATTTAGACTGCCGAGTGCCAAGGACAACAGACCGCTCAAGTTCGAAGAATTTAAAGAGCGGATCGGTCAGACCATATTTGTCTCTGCAACACCTGGCGCATATGAAAAAGAGCATTCAGAACAGATAGTCGAACAGATCATCAGACCGACCGGACTCGTCGATCCACTTGTAGAGGTGCGACCTATTTTGGAAAAGGGAGACTACTTGGGCCAAGTCCAAGACTTCATCAATGAAGCCGAAAAAGAAATAGCGACCGGTGGACGTGTACTTGCAACTACGCTTACAAAGAGAATGGCTGAAGACCTCTCTGCGTACCTCAAGGATCGCAAGATCAAGGCTGAGTACCTGCACTCCGATATCAAGACGATCGAACGCATTCAGATCATTACCAAGTTTCGAAAAGGAGAGTTTGATATACTCGTCGGAGTGAACTTGTTGCGTGAGGGTCTCGACATGCCCGAGGTATCACTTATCGGTATTCTCGACGCAGACAAAGAAGGATTCTTGCGCAGTGAAGTCTCACTCATTCAGACGATCGGTCGTGCTGCCCGCAATGCAAATGGTCGTGTGATACTTTATGCAGATGAAATGACGGGCTCGATGGAGCG
This sequence comes from uncultured Candidatus Saccharibacteria bacterium, assembly GCA_964432275.1. Lineage (GTDB taxonomy): Bacteria > Patescibacteriota > Minisyncoccia > Phycocordibacterales > UBA9973 > UBA4124. The sequence continues at coordinate 12,291 of CAYSMH010000005.1, forward strand.
CGCGATCGGAGAGACCACTCGTCGTCGTGAGAAACAGCTTGCGTACAACAAAGAGCACGGCATTACCCCTAAGACTATCAGTAAAGTGATCCGTGACATCACTGAAGGTATGGAGAGTGATCATGCCAAGGCGGTCAACGCTGAACTTGCACTTGATCTTGAACTCTTTGCTCAGATCGAAAAGGATCAAAAGGGAAGAAAGACAAAAGGCAAAAATCCGATTGAGAAACTCATAAAAATAAAAGAAGCAGAAATGAAAGAAGCCGTGAAGCTCCTCGACTTTGAAACAGCAGCGATCCTCCGCGATGAGATCGGTGTATTGCGAGAAAAGACCTATATCAATCCATAGCTTTATCTTTTCTTTAACTCGAATAGGTATGATAAATGCCTATGGAGTATGATTTTGACATATGGAACGAAGAAAAAAAGAGTATTAATAGTGCACCATTGAGCAAGAAATTTTATGTAAACCATCGAGAAATATGGTTTGTTAAAATGGGTAAAAATATTGGTTTTGAAGAAAATGGTAAAGACCAGTTTCTACGACCAGTTCTTGTATTGAAAAAGGTAGGAAACTTATTTTTAACAGCAGCGCTGACGAGTAAGGGTAAAGATGAGCACGTGTTTTATCACAAACTCAAAAATCCCCAGCTCGATAATCCCAAGTATCGCGAGTCTTCATATGTACTACTTTCACAGGTAAAAGTAATGGATAAAAAACGATTCTTCCAAAACATTGGAGGTGTATCTATCGATGAATTTCACCATATACAGCAAAAGCTCAGAACATTGCTGTTCTGAGCTCGTTGTTCTATCTCCCGTTGCCGAGAGATGGATCCCGAAGGACGTTTGTACAATGAGTATACGACGTGTAGCTATACTTTGTCAAACAAGCATTTGCACGCACCAATACGTGCTAGACTATATACATATGACACCACACACAGCAGGCGTACTGGTTTCTTTGCTTCAAATCATCATTGCGCTCGGGCTCATCAATGTCTGGATACTGCGTTTCAATAAGTCCACGGCGTATCGAGGTAGAGGAGCGGGAAACATGAGACAAGAGTTTGCAGCCTACGGACTTCCAGCATGGTTTATGTATATGGTAGGTGCGGCAAAGCTTGTGATTGCGGGACTACTAGTTGTCGGATTATGGATTCCTATTGTTGTAGTACCTGCAGTGCTTGTGCTTGGTGTATTGATGCTCGGCGCAATCGCAATGCATGTGAAGGTGCGAGATTCATTCAAGCGTACTGCACCAGCGATTGCAATGCTTGCGATGGTGGTTGTTGTACTGTTGGGTGTATAGTATAGGTATGCAATCATACAATTGGTACAGCACACTACTCAAACCTTCTTGGGCTCCACTGAGCTGGATCTTTGGGCCGGTGTGGAGCGTACTCTATACGATCATCGCTATCTCATTTGGAACCGTCTTTTACAAAGCGTGGAAGGGGGAGATTCCGTTTATTGTAGCCTTGCCATTTATACTGAATCTCATCTTCAACTTTTCATTTACGTATTTCCAGTTTGGTATCAAAAATAACTTACTCGCTTCGATCGACATAGTGCTCGTACTCATCACGCTCATCTGGGCGATAGTCGCTATCTACCCGCACGTGCGCTGGGTCGCCCTTGCCAACATTCCATACCTGCTTTGGGTTTCTTTTGCGACGGTGTTGCAGTTGACGATTACGGTGATGAATAAATAAAAAACCGCCCATGAGGGGGCGGTCTGGTCATAATCTCGGGCTGGTCTCGATGACAACAATGCTGTACTGGTACATCAAACGGGTGATGGGTGATACGTTCTTCTTTTAGAACTTCTTCCGAAATAACTGGGACAAACAATAGTTTTTCTATTGTGTATTTCAGCTCAGCTATGTGAGGAAACTTTGTTAAATCAGGAAGTTCTGTGCACTGCTGTTTCAGAGTTGTTTCTGGGGCAACGACGACAATAATAGGTATATCGTGATGACCGAGACAGTGTACCGATGTGTGGTGTAGTATGTCCGCTATTAGAATAGGGAAAGAAATATGCACAACCAATCCTTTTTCCATGGGCTTGCGTTTTCACCATAATACTAGAAAAATCTATTATGTCAAACTCAATAAGGAGTGGTTTGAAAAAGGGATGAAATGTGGGATTATTTAAGTACCACAATGGAACAGTATCTCAACAACATAAGTAAAAAATACAAAGACCCTCAAACCAGTGAAATGGGATATCGAACTGATTTTGAGAATTTTCTCGATACTATTTTTCCTAAAGAAGAAAAATATTACATTCATCACGACGCAAAAGCTGTAGGTGGTAACAAGCCCGATTTTGTTGTGTTGAAAGATACAATTCCTGTTTTGTATATTGAAAACAAAGATATTGGTGTTGATTTGGATAAGATAGAAAAATCTAACCAGATGGATAGATATTTCGGATATGCAAATCTCATTCTTACAGACCAAGTGGAATTTCGTTTTTATCGAAACGGAGAAAAATATGGCGAACCAATCAAAATCGCAACATATGACAAAACTTCTCGAACAATCTCACCAATTCTAGAAAACTTTGAAACACTAGAAAAAACAATTGTAGATTTTACGCTTTCTCATAAAGAACCAATCAAAAGAGGAAAACACCTCGCACAAATTATGGGAGGAAAAGCTCAACGTATTCGTGCGAATGTTTTAGATATTCTTGAAAAACAAGAAGAAACCGATATTCACAAGGTTAGAAATACAATCAAAAAACTCCTTGTTCATGATATGGACGGTAATGCTTTTGCTGATATGTATGCACAAACCCTTGTATATGGTCTTTTTGTTGCTCGTTTTTATGACAGTAGTAGTGATAGTTTTTCCCGACAAGAAGCACGGGAGTTAGTTCCAAAATCAAATCCATTTCTCGCGCACTTTTTTGACCACATTTCAGGAGTAAATTTTGAAAAACGTCTCAGTTATATTGTCGATGAACTTTGTGAAGTTTTTTCTCATGCAAATATTCCTGATCTAATGGAACAATACTTCGGAAAAGACTTGTGGGGAAATGAAAAAGATGGACCTGATCCAGTAATTCATTTCTATGAAGATTTCTTGAAAGAATACGATCCAGAACTTCGAAAAAAGATGGGTGCGTATTACACACCGACACCAGTCGTACGTTTTATGGTACGTGCAGTGGATGAGATTCTTCAAAAAGAATTTGGTTTTGTAAAAGGTCTTGCTGATACGAGTAAATATGAAAATGGACTTCACAAGGTGCAAGTCCTAGACCCTGCAACAGGAACTGGGACTTTTATAAGTGCAGTTATTCGTCATATTTATGAAAAGATTTTAAAATCAGGACAAAAAGGAACTTGGGTTTCGTATGTTCACAATGATCTTCTTCCAAGAATTCACGCCTTTGAGCTTATGATGGGGCCGTATACCATTGCACACCTAAAGCTTAGTATGGCTTTTGAGAAAACAGGTTTTAAATATTTCAATAATACTCGTCTCGGAGTATATCTCACAAACTCACTCGAAGAATCCACGCAAAATGATTTAGGTTTTGGTGATTTAGGTCTTTCTGGAAGTATCGCAGAAGAATCAAAAGAAGCAGGGAAGATTAAGAATGAAAAACCAGTGATGGTGGTGATTGGAAACCCCCCGTATTCAATTAACTCAGAAAATAAAGGAGAATGGATTTTAAAACAAATCGAAGAATATAAAAAGGGACTTAATGAAAAGAAAATAAATATAGATGATGATTACATAAAATTTATTCGTCTTGCTCAACACATTATTGATAGAAATGATCAAGGTATTGTTGCGTATATTTCAAACAATAGTTTTATTGATGGAATAACTCATAGGAAAATGCGTGAATCACTATTAAAATCTTTTGATTCAGTTTATGTGTTAGATTTACACGGTAACGCTCGTAAACAAGAAACTACCCCAGAGGGTCGAAAAGATCAAAATGTATTTGATATTATGCAGGGTGTTTCTATAAATATTTTTGTAAAAACAAATAAGATAAAAGAAAACGATCTAGGAAAAGTCTTTCATATTGATTTATATGGTGAAAGAAAAACAAAATTTGATTTTCTCGAATCGAATGACTTCGGGCGGGTAAAATGGAATGAATTAGAATATTCAGAACCATATTATTTCTTTGTGCCAAAAGATTTTTCGGATAATGTTGAATATGAAAAAGGGTTTAAGGTCGATAATTTATTTGAAATCTCCAATTCAGGTGTTGAAACAGCAAAAGATGATACAGTTATAACTTACTCTAAACAAACCCTTGAAGAAAGAGTTCTCGATTTTGTTTCGTTAAATACAAAAGATATTTCTATAAAATATAATATCAATTTAGATAAAGCGAATCAGATTAAAAAAGATGTGTTTAGAGAAAAATTCTCAATAGAAAGTATCATGTATCGACCTTTTGATTTTAGAAACATACTATATTCTGACATGTCCCAAGGAATTATTTGGAGACCTAGATTTGAAACTATGAAGAATATGTTTAAATCTAATTTAGCAATCATAGCAAAAAGAGGGTTTGATGAAGATTTGGCTATGCCGGTTTTTGTCTCAAATAAAATTATTGACAGACGAGCATGGTCTCGGGCAGGAATGCAAGGAGCTGAACAACTTTTCCCTCTCTATCTTTACACTGATCAAAACGAAAAAATTCCAAATCTTAATAAAGAAATTTGGGACAAGATAAATGAAATAGTAGGGAAGACTACGCCGGAAAATATTTTGGACTATATCTATGCAGTATTACACAGTCCAATATATAGAGAAAAATATAAAGAATTTTTAAAGATTGATTTTCCTCGAGTTCCATACCCAGAAAGTAAAGAAAGTTTTTTTGCATTAGTAGAACTTGGTCAAAAACTTCGAGGGATACATTTAATGACTGATCCATCAGTAAACGACTTTATTACTACATTTCCAGAATCAGGAAGTGATGAAGTTGAGAAAATTTCTTATAAAGACAGAAAAGTATTTATCAATGCAAGCCAGTATTTTGGAAATGTTCCAGAAATAGCTTGGAATTTCTATATCGGCGGATATCAACCAGCTCAGAAATGGCTTAAGGATCGAAAAGGGAAAGTACTTTCAAATAATGATATTGAACACTATCAGAAAATGATTGTGGCTTTGGTTGAGACGGATACTGTTATGAGGGAGATTGATAAAGCAAAATAGCCCTTTAGGGCTATTTTAATAAGCGAGGTGTATTTTTCTCGCGCTATCTTAAGAATGCAGGTCTGATTATTTACTTTTCTGAATTTCTCTTCTAAATCAAGCTCTCGATAAACCAATACGTTTGCTTAAGAACCTTTTAGTGCCCCGTACTTCTTTTGCGATTTACCAAATTTCCTCCTGCAAGCGACTGTGTAAGTTTATTTGTAGATTTTCTTAGAGCCTTAGCTGCTTTTGAAGCAAGTTTTTTACTACTACGGATGAGATTTTTTGCCATGCTATATATTTATACTTAGTATGATATCGGCTCGACTACACCGATATTTTGAGTGTATTCCTCAAAAAACAAAGTGTCAAATTATCCACACTTATTATGTTGCACTTTTTACACATATTTGATAGACTAAGAACATGAGTAATAAATATGTCAAATTTATCAAAAACCTTCGTATAGAGAAAAGGTTTTCGCAGGTATCCATGGCAGAGCAGCTCGGGATTTCGCGTTCGTCCTATATTGCGCTCGAGCAAGGCAAACGAGATATGACGCTCAGTGAGATTGAAAAACTTTCTGCGCTATTTGGACTTTCGCTGGAAGAATTTGGCTATCGAGAGAGGCCTAACTACACCAAGTACAAGCAGATGATCCTTGCGTTTCTCAAGCTCAATACTAGGATACCCAAGACCAAGCTTGCAAAGCTCTTGTATTTTGCAGACTTTGCCTGGTACTACAAACATATGCAGAGTATGAGTGGAATGCAGTATCGCAAGATCCAGTATGGACCGGTTGCGGACGCGTATTTTAGGTTGATCGATGAGATGTTTGATGCAGGAGAGATTGCGATTGAAAACACCGACAAGGGTGCGATGATGATATCTGCGACTCGTGCAGGCAAGAAAGAAGACGGTAGCAAGCTTTCAAAAGAAGAAACTGCGTTGATTGCAAAAATCGATACGAAGTGGAAGGAGAAAAAAACTGAAGAGATTGTGAGCTTTACTCACAAACAAATGCCATACCTCTTTGCAGAAGACAATGATATCGTCTCATACGAAGTATTTGGTCAAGAAAATCCTGAAGATATTTATTAACCATGAAGTACTCGGTCATCTTTGAGCCGTTTACTGATCGGCATTATATAAAAGGATTTCAAAAAAAATATAAAGGTGCATGGGACAAAACCCGTACGGCGTTGACGGTAGAGTTTACCTTTACCCAAGCGTTGTTTGAAAAGAGTATTGCAGAAATAATATCTGTTTCCTCAGATGGTGATATACAGATTTGTAAGACTGAATTTAAAATCCTTGGTACTGACGTGTCTCGGCATGGTTCTGGAAACAGATGCATTATTGCCATACACCAAAGTACTGCAAATGTTCGAGTATTACTTGTATATGCCAAAACTGATATCTCTACGTCTGGTAAAGAAACTGAATGGTGGAAAAAAGTCGTGCGAGAAAATTATCCAGAGTATAAGCAACTACTATAATGCTCATCAAAGTCACCGTTCATCCAGAAAGTCACGAAGATAAGGTTGTCCGGATTGGGGATGATAGCTATGAAGTATATGTTCGGGCAGGAGCGCAGAATGGGCATGCCAATAAGATGGTGACTATGCTACTTGCGCGATATTTACGTACAGGAGTTCGTATGGTATCTGGTGGGACACGAACACACAAAATATTTCGAGTTGGATAAGTGCTATACTGCATATATATGAAAAAAGGATATTTTGCGAACATTGAGGACCTGACCAAAGACAACACTGACTTCCGTCACGTGCTCTATACGGGTGCGCATGTACAGCTCGTACTCATGACGCTCGCGCCGGCAGAAGAGATCGGGATGGAGACACATGATGAAAACGATCAGTTTTTTCGTTTCGAAGCGGGACTCGGCACGGTGATCGTAGGAGAGACAGAGTACAAGGTGGGGGATGGAGATGTGGTGATCGTGCCTGCAGGTACACCGCACAATGTGATCAATACGGGGAGCGAGCCACTCAAGCTCTACACCCTCTACGCACCGTCTCACCACAAAGACGGTATCGTCCGTGCTACCAAGCAAGAAGCAATGGACAACGAAGCGGACTACGACGGAGTGACGACTGAGTAATTGATACGAAAACACCCCCATGATCGGGGGTGTTTCGCTATGTGCTATTTGCGAGGCAGTGGATGCAAATGCGCTGCGATACCGATGGCGGCGGCGATGAGAACGAGGTTCTTGATAATGTACTGCCCGACAAGGGTAGGGACAAACGGTGCTTGCCAGCTGTCACCAGGGAGAAATACGAGCGGGAGGAATGTCATGATCATGTGAATGAATAGAAGCGGGATGACGATGCGCACCGCGCCCTTGAACAAAAAGAGAATACCGATAAGACACTCAAATACCGCAAAGCCAATATAGAAGGTGTCAAATGTCATGAGTCCACCGAGTGTGCTATCAAAGAGTCCGTGTACAAGTGCACTAGCAGGCGAGAGGCCGAGCGCCTTGAGAAGTCCAAACCAGAAAAATACGACAAACAGCGATATACGTGCCGTCGGCATCGAAATCTTTCTAAAAAAGTGAATAATGGATGCGTCCGTGTTTGATATATTCATATGCACTATAGTATACACCCGTCGTCTGCTGTGGTACTATAGGCTCACTTACCCCTATACGCAGTTGCGAGGGGCCGTTTATCTGTATGCAAAAGAAAACACCACAGAAAGCAGGGCACCAACAAGACATGATTGTCGTAAAAGGTGCGCGTACTCACAACCTCAAAAACATTGATGTGGAAATGCCACGCGGCAAAATGATCGCGATCACGGGTATGTCGGGGAGCGGCAAGAGTTCGCTCGCATTTGATACGATATTTGCCGAAGGGCAGCGCCGATATGTCGAGTCACTCTCAAGTTATGCGCGACAGTTCCTAAACCAGATGCCTAAACCTGATGTCGATGAAATATCAGGCCTTTCACCAGCGATCTCGATCGATCAAAAGTCTCGCTCCAACAACCCTCGCTCCACCGTCGCAACAATCACCGAAATATACGACTATCTGCGCGTACTCTATGCTCGTGTGGGCAAAGCGTACTGTCCGGTCTGCGGCACACTGATCACCAAACTCTCTCCCGAAGAAATCAATACATTCATCCTCGCAAAAATAAAAGAAGTCGCAAAAAGCCACAATAGCAAACAAACGAAAAAGGTAATGGGGGTAGAGTTCAATGACACGCGCATCCAACTGTTTGCACCGATCGTGCGCGGACGCAAGGGTGAGTACTATCAGCTACTCTATGATCTCCTGGGTAAAGGATTTAGCACGGTGCGTGTCGATGGACGCATTCATCAGCTACGCGAACGTATCGAGCTCAAGAAAAATGACAAACACACGATCGAAGTACTTGTCGACGAGCTTGCAGTGCACGAGTTTATAGACAACCCGCGTGACGCGGAGCTGCGACTCTTTGAGGCGGTAGAGCGGGCATTGCTTGAGGCAGACGGGCTCGTACAAGTAGTGATCGGGAATTCTGAAGACTTCGATCTGCAAACGGAGGCGATTCATGAATTTCTCCTGTCATCCAAGTTTAGTTGCCCCAACGATGGTTACTCATTTCCAGAGATCGAGCCGCGACTGTTTTCTTTTAACTCACCCTATGGTGCATGTCCGGAGTGTAATGGTATTGGGACGAAGTTTTTTGGCGGGACTGAGCCATGTACTGTGTGTGAAGGTAAACGCTTGCGACCTGAAGCACTCAATGTGTTTCTCGAAACACCTAAGTCAAAAACCAATATTGTAGATCTCACAAGCTTTTCTGTTGAAGAAGCATTTGATTTCTTTGCGACACTCAAGCTCTCAGTCAAAGATAGAGAAGTCGGCAAAGTGATCCTGAAAGAAATAGAAGACCGTCTCACATTTCTACTCAACGTGGGACTTGAATACCTCGCACTCTCGCGTACCGCCAACACACTCTCGGGTGGAGAAGCGCAACGTATCAGACTTGCGTCTCAGCTCGGCTCACGACTCGTCGGTGCAATGTACGTGCTCGATGAGCCTACTATTGGGCTTCACCAGCGCGACAACGAGCGACTCATCAAGACACTCGAAGACCTGCGTGATATCGGCAACACGATCATTGTGGTGGAGCACGATGAAGACACGATTCTCGCATCGGACTACATGGTAGAGATCGGACCCAGGGCGGGGATACATGGTGGAGAAGTCATTGTCTCGGGTGATCTCGCGACTCTCCTTGCTGCAAAAAAGAATGACTCAGGCAGTCGTACGCTTGCGTACCTGCGTGGCGAAGAGTCTATCGAAGTCCCAGAGAAACGTCGCGACACAGACAAAGGTACTATCAAGGTAGTGGGTGCGACACTGCACAACCTGCACAACCAAAACGTCGATGTGCCACTGGGCAAAATGGTCGCAATCACTGGTGTCTCAGGAAGTGGTAAAAGTACATTTCTCTATGATGTGCTGTACAAGAACCTCCAAGCACGCTTTGAGCGCAAGCATCGTTCCGCGCAGACATTCAACTGTGCATCATTTACGGGGACCGAGTACCTCGCCCGAGCTATCATGATCGATCAGTCACCGATTGGGCGTACACCACGATCCAACATTGCTACCTATACCGGTGCATTTACCCATATCAGAGAAATATTTGCTGCAACCGAAGAAGCGCGTCTGCGTGGATGGAAACTCAACCGGTTCTCATTCAATGTAAAAGGTGGACGCTGTGAAGCCTGTGAAGGAAATGGTGAGATCGCAGTGGAAATGCACTTCTTGCCGACGGTGTATGTGACGTGTGATGTTTGTAACGGCAAGCGATTTGATAAAGAAACACTGACGGTGAAATACAAACGCAAGTCTATCTATGACGTGCTTCAGCTCTCTGTCGAAGAAGCACTTGAGTTCTTCCAAGATATCCCTGCGATCAGTGATCGACTCAAGACACTCAACGATGTTGGGCTTGGGTATGTGAAGCTCGGGCAGTCTGCAACTACACTCTCCGGTGGAGAAGCGCAGCGCGTAAAGATCGCGAGTGAACTCTATCGACCATATCTCGAAAAGACAATGTATCTCCTCGATGAACCAACGGTAGGACTACACTATGACGATGTGAAAAACCTGATCGGTGTCCTCAACAGACTTGTCGCAAAAGGCAACACCGTAGTCGTGATCGAACACAACCTCGACTTGATCAAATGCGCTGACTATCTTATCGACTTTGGTCCTGAGGGTGGCGTACATGGTGGTACGATCGTTGCGCGCGGTACTCCCGAAGACGTTGCCAACAACAAGCACTCACATACTGGTAAATATCTTAAGAAATTATTGTAATATGGATACCTTTCGTACATGGTTTGATGCGCGCTTCGCACAGCTACTCTCAGAAAAGATTGCTGAGTTTCAAAGTCATAGTCCGAGTATGGATGTTGCAACTATCGCGCAGTACGCAGCAACACTTGGCAAAGATGGTAAGCGATTTCGTCCGTATCTCGTTCACACCGCAAGTGGCAAGACGCTCGATGAGGCAGCAGATCATTTTCTGTTGTATGCAAGCGTAGAACTTCTTCATTTGTTTGCATTGATTCATGACGATATTATGGACGATGCTACTACTCGACACGGAGTACTCTGTGCTCATCGAAAGTTTATTCCTCTGTATGGTCCCCGTACCGCAGAAGCAGTAGCAATATTGCTCGGTGATATTGTATTGGTATGGGCGTACGATTGTTTGTTTGACTACACGATGCGGTTTCCGGATATACGAGATGCGATTGCGACACAGTTCAAGCAACTTGTCAGTGAAGTCACGCATGGTCAGATACTTGACGTACTCTCTCCAGTACAGGCACCACTCTCACGAGAGCTTGTCGAACAAAAAATGATATTGAAAACAGGGCGGTATTCATTTGTGCAGCCACTTATGCTTGGATTTATTGTTTCTGGTCTCAGTGAAGAAAAACGTGTTTTTGCAGATACATTTGGGACAGCGCTAGGGGTAGGATTTCAACTCCAAGATGATCTCATTGATTTACAATCATCAGAGCAGACAGGGAAGTCATCCTGTGGAGATATTGTATCGGGACAGCAGACACTACTATCGTGGTATATACACCATACGGCTCCAGAGCACTACCGAGTAGCATTTGATCAATACAAAGGCGCTTCGTCGCTTACCGCAGATGATGTAGAGCGTATTCGTACAATCGTACATGAATCGGGCGCGTATGACTTTGTCACGAGTGAGATTGATCGTTATATAACGACCGCGCGTCGTGCGATCGATACATACGCAGTAGATACAGCTACCTGGCAACAGATTGTTGAGCTTGTTGCGCACCGTAAAAAATAACCCTATGTCAGTACTTGCAACTATCAGTCCTCGATCTATCATCAAGCGCTACGGTACGGGCTATTATCGTGCGACATTTCTCTTTCCTAAAAAGATACGAGAAGTCGTATGGACACTGTACCAGTTTGTCAGGTTGCCGGACGAGATCGTCGATACCGAAGGTGGTGACAAAGATGCAAAACTGCGCGCATGGGAAGATGAATGGAGTGCTGTACTAGAAGGAGGTAGTTCTTCCAACAAAGTCATGCGCAACTTCAAACAAGTAGTAGACAGGTATCATATACCACACGCATATACGTTGGACTTCTTGCATGCGATGCGCCAAGACCTTACCAAAGATCGCTATGCAACATATAGAGAACTCGAAGACTACATGCACGGCTCTGCGACAGTGGTCGGATACATGATGAGTTATATCATTGGTTTTTCAGGAGATGCGCTTCCATATGCACGTGCGCTTGCAGAAGCATTTCAAATGACGAATTTCTTGCGTGATATCAAGGCTGACTGTGACGAACGGGGACGTATATATATTCCGCAAGAAGACATGGAACGCTACGGTGTCACCGAAGCACATATACGAGATGGTATCGTCGACGATACATGGTGTGCACTGATGCACTATGAGATTGATCGTACACGAGCTTTGTATGAAAAAGGCGTTTCGGGTATTGCATTTCTTGATCCGAAGGGTAGAAAAGCAGTCTATGCAGCAGGACTTATATACAAGGAGATTTTAGATAAGATAGAAAAAAATAAATACGATGTATTTTCGAAGCGTGCGATAGTGAGCCCATTTCAAAAGACCGTGTTACTATGGAAAGCAGTATGGAAAAGAAATCAGTAATCATCATCGGGGGAGGTATCGGGGGACTTGCGCTTGCGGGCATGCTCGGCAAGGCTGGCTACCAAGTAACTATCGTCGAAAAAAATGAATCAGTCGGCGGGCGTGCGCGCATCTTTCGTGACTCGGGGTTCATGTTTGATATGGGTCCAAGTTGGTACATGATGCCGGATGTGTTTGAGCATTTCTTTAGTGTTGTAGGTGAAGACATCAACGACTACTACAAGCTCCAAAAGCTCGCTCCTTCGTACCAGATCACGCTCAAAAGCGATGGTAAAAGCTACAAGTTCTATGCAGACATGGAGAAAAACAAAGCTCTCTTTGAAAGTATTGAACCAGGTGCAGGACAAGTGCTCGAAGACTTTCTGAATGAAACCAAATGGCAATACGAACTCTCAAAAGCAGAGTTCATGTACAAAAACTACAACTCGATCCGCGATTTCATGACGCTGCGTGTCATGCGCCAAGGCGCGAAGCTGCCGCTATTTAAAAAGCAAAAGCAGATCATCGACAAAAAGTTCAAGAGTGAAATATTGCGCAAAGCGCTCCAGTATCAGACCGTACTCCTTGGTACTGCACCGGGTGACACACCTGGTATCTATACACTTATGAACTACGTCGACCTCGTCCTTGGTGAATGGTATCCCGATGGCGGCATACGCGCAGTGCCTGGATCGCTCGAAGCGATCGCACGCAAGTACGGTGCACAGGTTGTCCTCAACGCTCCAGTGAAGCAGATTGTTGTTGAGAACGATGTTGCAAAAGGCGTACTGCTTGAAAACGGAGAAACACTCTATGCAGATATGGTCGTCTCCAACGCTGACGTCCATCACACCGACACACGACTACTCCCATCTGTGTACCAAACCAAGTCTGATAAATATTGGGATTCACGAACACTTGCACCAAGTGCGTTTATTCTGTATCTCGGCGTCAAAGGCAAGCTTCCACAAATGGAGCATCACAATTTACTATTTCCTCAAGACTGGCAAAAAGGGTTTGATCAAATATTCAAAAACCCGCAGTGGCCTGATGATCCAGCATTTTATGTATGCATGCCTTCCAAGACCGATGCGACTGTCGCACCAGAAAACCATGAAAACCTTTTTGTACTTGTGCCTATCGCGTCAGGGCTTGAGTACACTGACGACTTTGCACGAGAGTATGGTGACAAAGTGATCGCCGAGATCGCGCAGTACTATGCTATACCAGACCTCACAGAGCGCATCGTCGTGCGACATCACTATAGTGTCCGAGACTTCATTGCTGACTACAACGCATTCAAGGGAACCGCACTCGGGCTCGCACATACACTCGGACAGACCGCAATATTTCGCCCCAACAACGTCCATCCAAAAATAAAGAACATGTACTACGTGGGCGCAGGGACGAATCCTGGCATTGGTATGCCGATCTGTTTGATCTCTGCTGAACTTGCGTATAAGCGAATACAAAATATTACCTACCCGTTTCCGTTGGAGAAAATATAAAAAGACGCTTTTCTATAAAAGCGTCTTAGGTTTAATTTTCTTCCAATTCAAATTTGTAATAGTCTACATACCATGCAGGTATGTGTTTTAATAAAAAAACTATTAACAATACTATATAGTCTAATGCTGCATGCCAAAGAAATTTTAGAATAAATGACCAGCTCTCATCAAAATTAAAATAATACTGGAAATCTTTTAAACTTTCGCCCGTAATACTTCGAATAGGACAAGAAGCTTTTGCTAATGCACCAGCCAGTATGAGTATGCTTGTTGATAGCAAAACTAAGAATTTCTCTTCCTGTTTAGTTGTGCCGGCATACCAGACAAATGCCACTAAATTTACAGCACTTGAAAATGCAAGGGTAATTTTATACTTCTCTGCCATTATTGAATTTGTTGAAAAATACTGAAATGTAAGATATCCAACAAACACGATAAAAAATGTAGAAAGTATATTTCCGAGAATAGTAGTTATTTTCATAAAAAGAAGTTTTTTGATTTACCAAAACACTACTATTTTTATACAAAAAGTCAAGTTACAACAAATTCTTTGCGAAGAGTTCGATAGAGACCAATGCGCCAATGATGGTATTGATGAGCGGGAAGTAGGTATAGAGTTTAAAGAGTGCTTCGTCGCTGGCTGTTTTGGTAGAGCGCCACATGAAGTACGAAAAGGTAAGTCCTCCGATCATGCTCGCTACGGGGATGATGTCGCGTACGAGATATGCCGCGAGTATGTAAAGAAACCAGCAGAGATAGATCGTACTTTTTGCACCGATCATGATGGCGATAGTGCGGAGGTTGGCGAGGAAGTCGGCTTTGATATCAGGCACTGCACTGTATGCATGCATCGCCACTGCCCAACACATACCTGCAATGACTCCTATGGTAGGGAAGTCGACACCGCCTGCGAGGTAGTAGCCAAATACGCCAGTTGCGACATAGTGTCCTGCAGAGAAGAGTGAGTCGAGCACTGGGCGGACCTTGGCACGGATCGGATACGCTGAGTACATACTTGCAAAGAATACAAATGCAACAAATGATGCGATGAGTGGAGTGGCGAGTGGAACGAAAAAGAAAAACGGGATGTTGGTAAGGAGTATCCATTTCCAGAGTGCGCGACTTTTTTCTGGACCGACGAGTGCTTCGTATGCGTTGTCGCCTTTTTTGGGATTGAGTTTATCGGTCTCGTAGTCGTAGATGTCGTTGATACCGTAGATGAGTATGTTGGCAGGGATGAGGAAGTAGAGTGCAAACACCCAATATCGCCAGTCAGAGAAAAATGCGATGCCTTGCAGCGCGCCCACGGTACCCACGAGCCCAAACGTCGCTGCTTCATAGAGCCAAAAGCGGGGGCGGGAGATACGTAATACTTCTCGGAAGTTCATAGTACAATACTACTCTATGAGCACCCCAAAGTCGATCGGGATACATATCTTTCGTCGAGACCTCCGTCTCGAGGACAACAGTGCACTCAATGCACTTGCGCAGGTGGTTGATACGGTCCTACCAGTGTTTATATTTGATGATCGACAGATCGGTGAACATGCGTATCGCAGTACACCCGGGCTTCAGATGATGATCGAGTCGCTTGGTGATCTTGATACTGCACTTCGGGAAAAAGGGTCACAGCTCCATGTCCGAGCAGGTATTGCAGAAGAAGTAGTTGAAACACTTATCAAAGAACTCAAGCCCACTGCGATCTCATACAACAAAGACTACACACCATTTGCACAAAAGAGAGATAGCGCCATCGATGCAGTCTGTGAAAAGTATGCAGTCCAAGTACGAGTCGAGCATGATGCGACACTGCATCCACCAGGTACTGTAGTGACCAAAGAAGGCAAGCCATACAGTGTCTACACACACTACCGTGTTGCGGTAGAGTCGCGCGAGATGCCAACACCAGTGCGACTTTCGTCTTCTATTTCTTTTGTCACACACAAAGAAAGTGATGATCTCACCGCGATCACGCAGCGTGTGGTATCTGATACAAAAGATCTCAGAGTACGTGGAGGCCGTACAATCGCAAAGCAAATGCTCACACGTCTTGCACACAACACTACATATGCCCACGATCGAGACTTCCCAGCTGTCAGTGCAACATCACTTCTTTCTGCACATATCAAGTTTGGCACGCTGTCGATTCGCGAAATTTATCACTATGCACAGCTCCATATGCCGACTCCGACGACGTTTTTGCGAGAGCTACTATGGCATGATTTTTTTACAACAGTTGCAGCTCTTGCGCCACATGTATATACCGGTGCGTATAAAAAGGAATTTGATGCGCTCGATTGGAGCACTGACGAAAAAGCATTTGATAAATGGAAACAGGGAATGACAGGGTTTCCGATAGTAGATGCGGGTATGCGCGAGCTCGCTGCGACCGGCTACATGCACAACAGAGTGCGTATGATCGTTGCGTCATTTCTGATCAAAGACCTCCATATGAGCTGGCAGTGGGTCGCCGGCACCGGATGTGATGCATCGCCATGGTTTCGTATATTTAACCCATGGCTGCAACAAGAAAAGTTTGACGCAGACTGTGTGTATATAAAGAAATGGGTTCCCGAGCTTGCAGGCCTCAACCCCAAGGATATTCATGATATACAAGGCACCGCACGCCAAGCCGTGGGCTACCCAGCACCGATGTGTGATCATAAAACTGAAGCCCAAGAAACTAAGCGTCGATATGGCAAAATCAACAAATAAAAAAACCGCAATGTGTATTGCGGTCTAAGAATTTAAATTTGATTATTCGATACCAAATCCATCTTCAAGAAATTTTCTTTCTTCGGCAGTAATATGATTGTCTTTTTCTGCTGCAGCAAATAATCTTTTCCTGAATTTGTTCTGGTTAAAAAGTTCTTCAGTAATGTTTTTTGGTTTCATTTGAAGTCTTTTACTTAAAACGCGTACTGAAAACTTGTACAAACTTTCTTTTGGTTTCTTGGCTAACTCTGGGGTTAACTCTTTGCTGATAATACTAATTTTTTCAAGCAATGCATTGTGAGTTTCTAAGAACACATCCGCCGCATCTTTTTCTTCGGAGGGCTCAGTGGGAGTGATGTTTTTTTCAGGAACAATTTCTTTTTCAACACTGGGTGTTAATGAGATACTCTGAATTGAATACCCGACAGTTTTCAAACTCCTGGTAAAGTAATAGGTGTCATCTTTAGTAAAAAATGAACCGTTTATTACCAGTAGTTTTAATGAGGGGTCTTTGATTGCCTCCGCCAACTCTATATCCATATCATCGATAGCCCCAGTAATGATTTTTGTGTCTGCTTTTTCTTTTGTAATTACCTTGGCAAACTCATCAGTACCTTTTCCTGAAACAAAGAAAACCACTTTTTGGCTTTCGTCTGTTATCTCGGTAAATTCAAAAGATTGTATTGTAATACAAGAGTATCCATATCGAGGCGCATATTCAATCTTGAATGTTTCCTCAATATCTTTTAGGTCTTCCGCAGATAGTGAATTTTTTGCTAAAACCATCAACTCTGTCGGCTTGGATAGTGATGCATGAGCTGCTACTAAATTCTTTTTTGATTTTGCATTTTCGAATCTTACTTTATCAAAATCAGGATTTAATTGTTCTCTTTTTTCATCAAGAAATTCAACAGCCCATTTTCCTCTCTGAATGATCTCTTTCAATTCTGGGTTAATAGGTTTTTCTGGTTCGGGGTAGTCCATAGTAGAAGGGGTAATGCTTACAAATTTTCCCTCAGCTAAATCTAGGGAGAGATATTTGTTTAAGATTTCGATTCCATCAGGAGCAACAATGAGTAGTCTTGCCATATTTTTTTGTTTTAATGAGTGTTGAATATTTTTCCTCATACTACTTATTTTTCTCAAAATGTCAAGAAACGAAAAGTCCGCTCAGAGAGGCTGAGCGGACTGTTGTGTCTGTTTCGTACTGATTTATTTTTTTGCCAAAAACTTGATATGTTGTACTGGCCGGATTGGAGTTACAAGAGTCGCTTTTATACGTAAACAAAAGGTATCTTTTTTACCACCGATTCCTTTGATACTTCCTATCATTGTTTTGGTAGTGGTGAACGGAATGGTTTTAATTTCTTTTTTAAGGACTACATTATTAGGGTTTGTATCGGCACATCCAGTTCCGGTGAGGCCGAATATACCCAATATAACCGTAGCAGATAGCGCTTTCATGATGGTATGTTTTTGGTGAGTAATACTTTTGGTATATGATACGCTTCCTATATGACTAGTCAACAAGTCGCTGCCTCCAAGGCAGTATGGCAAAAGATTGCTCCGATATTGCTCAAAAAGTATCGTCGAGACGAAACATTTCTCGACTATCAGAACCCGTGGCAGCTCAGTGTTGCCGTGACGCTCTCTGCGCAGACGACCGATGAAGCGGTGAACAGAGTCACGCCTTTGCTGTTCAAAACATTTCCCACACCAGAGAAACTCGCAGCTGCCCCTGTCGGGAAAATTGAAAAAATAATCAGCAGTCTCGGATTTTATCGCGTGAAAGCAAAATACATAAAAGCCGCGGCAGATGTTGTTGTCAAAGAATTCAAGGGTGTGATCCCACACGATCCAGAATTGATTCAAAAAATGCCGGGCATCGGACGCAAAGGTGCGATCGCGGTGATCAGTAACGCATATCCCAAATACGCCAACATCGGCATACCAGTCGACACGCATGTCATACGGTTTGTAAAACGGTTTGGACTGACCAAGGCAACTGACCCGTCCAAGATAGAACAAGACCTACTCCAAATAATCCCTAAAAAAGACTGGAAACGCGCCGGCTATGCCATCAAAGAATATGGAAGAAAAGAAGGGAAGGCGAGGGGGTATAAAAAAGAGGAGGATCCGTTGGTGAAAGTATTGGGAAATGCCAAGAAATAATAGCTGTGGTACAGTACAGTTGTTTTATGATCCGTCAAGATTTCGACAAACTCAATTTCCCGGACACGCCAGGTGTGTATGAATGGCGTGATAGTGATGGTGCGATACTTTACGTGGGCAAGGCAACGAGTCTGCGTGACCGTGTGCGGAGCTATTTTTCTCCAGATGTGATCAAAACCCGGGGCGCACATATCGTCGATATGGTCTGGAAGGCTCAGACGATCACATATCACGATACGATGAACGCGCTCGAAGCGCTGATCCTCGAAGCAAACCTCATCAAGAAATACAAACCATACTACAACACCAAAGAAAAAGATGACAAAAGTTTCAACTGCGTTGTGGTCACACGCGAAGCATTCCCTCAGCTTTTTCTCGTTCGTCAAAAAGATATTGATACCAAAGCAAAAACGGTTCGTGTCCCGCGTAGTACCCAAGTGCTCAGCTACGACGTCGTCTACGGACCATATCCAAGCGGAAGTTCGATCCGCGAAGCATTGAAACTCGTGCGCAAGATTTTCCCATTTCGTGATATCGCGTCGAGCAAGAAAGACAATGCAACATTTTATCGACAGATAGGACTTGCACCAGATACTTCGTCGACAGTGGCCGGCAAACGATACAAAGAAACGATCACACGGCTCAAACTTATCTTCTCCGGCAAGCTACGCACACTTATTGCAAACCTTAAGCGCGACATGATGCGTGCTGCAAAAGAGCAAAAGTTTGAAGAAGCACAAGAACTCAAAAGCAAAGTGTTTGCACTCGAACATGTCCAAGATATATCACTGATCAAGCGTGATCTTGTTTCAAGTGAGGGAGGATTTCGTATTGAAGCGTATGATATTGCGCACCTGTCCGGCAAACAGATGGTGGGTGTGATGACGGTTGTCGAGGACGCAATCGCGCGCAAGAGTGACTACCGCAAGTTCATTGTTCGCGGATTTGATAAGGCAAATGATGCGGGCGCACTGCGCGAAGTACTCACGCGTCGTCTGACGCATACCGAGTGGCGATACCCTGATGCGATCGTTGTTGACGGTAACATCATCCATATCAACGTTGCGCGTGAAGTACTCGCAAGTGTACAGCTTGAGATACCGATCATTGCAGTGACCAAAGATGATCGTCACAAAGCCAAGGCGCTCGTAGGTGACACTGCTCTCATCAATGAAAATAAGTACGCGATTCTCCTTGCCAACAGTGAAGCCCACCGCTTCGCAATCGAATTCCACAAAGACAGACGACGTAAAGCGATGCTATAATCTTTATCATGCAACGCATCGGAATACTTCGCGGAGGAATAGGGGATGAATATTTCATGTCGCTAGAAAGTGGCGCACGCATTATGCAGGCGCTTCAATCCGAAGGATTTCAAACAGTAGACATGCTCGTCGATCGTGAAGGTGTGCTCCATATCAAAGGTCTTCCTGCAAGTATCGAAGATAGCAAAGCACATATCGATATGGTCTGGAACACACTGCATGGCGCACTCGGAGAAAGTGGGCACGTCCAAGAACTTCTCGATCAAGCAGGTGTGTGCTACAGCGGGTCCCAGTCACAGGCGTGTGCACTCGCGCATGACAAACTGCGCGCCAAAGGCAAGGCTCGAGAACTCGGGATCAAGACCCCCGAAGCAATACTCGTCATGCCCGAAGGTGGAGAGAGTATCAATGAGATCACACAAAACATTTATAAAAAAATGGCACCTCCGTGGGTGGTCAAACCGTTATCTGGCGGATCGTCGATCCGGACGTACTTTGCATTTACTCCACTTGAGCTCGCACAGTTTGTAGATGAGAGCATTACTCACGGAGAGCCGTTCATTGTCGAGCAGTATATTTATGGACGAGAAGCAGTCGCTGGTGTGATCGATGGATTTCGTGGCCAAGACAAGTATTCGCTACCCGTGGTTGAGATCAAGAAACCTTCTCGTGGTGTGTTGACTCATGAAGATAGAAAGAGTGAAGATCATGCCGTGGTGCTTGGTGGTCTCCGACCTGATGAACGAGAACGCATCAGCAAGCTCGCACGTGATATGCACGATGCGATCGGCGCGCGAGACTACTCTCAGAGTGAGTTCATCGTCGATAAGTATGGCAAGATCTGGTACATCGAGACCGATACCGTGCCGCATATGCACGACCACAACCCGTTTGTACGTGCGCTCAAACATGTAGGGAGTAGTCTTGGGGAATTTGTCCGTTCCGTCATCGGTCGCAAGTAGGTGTATACTGGTATACATGGAACATAAAAAAGTCACCCCGTTATTTTTCTTCATATCGCTCGGTACTGTTGTCGCTCTTATTGTTAGTGTCTCAGCATTGATACGACTCTCATTTGAGACGCTTAACCATGTATTTCCGGATGTGCTTACTGATACGTATCAGTACGGATATGTCAGTTATAGCTATGATGTGGTGCGCAACATGCTCGCACTTCTTATTATTGTATTTCCTGTATTTTTGATACTTGAACGGTATTGGACCAAGGTATCACGCGGAACACTTTCTGAATGGAATGCAACACTGCGTAAGTGGGCGATATATATAATATTGTTTCTCGCGAGTGTTACGATCATTGCGGATCTTGTGACATTGGTAAATTATTTTGTTGCAGGAGAGATCACAACCCGATTTATTCTCAAAGTCGCACTGACACTACTTGTTGCTGGAATGACTGGTTGGTACTACGTTCGCAAGTTGCAATCTCGTGGTGGTGGGAAGTGGTTTGGTGGTGTTGCTGTAGTGCTTGTGATTGCAATGGTTGTGTGGAGCTTCTCTGTAATAGGCTCTCCAATGTCTCAACGTAAACTTCGTATCGATCAACGCCGGCGCGATGACTTGCAATCAATCCAGTGGCAAGTGATCAATTATTGGCAACAAAGAGAAAAGTTACCAGTGACGCTTGCTGATCTCGTTGACCCGCTTAGTGGCTATATGCTCCCTCGTGATCCAGAATTCCAAAAAGGAATGATGTATGAATATAAAAAGATTAGCGACAAAAGCTTCGAACTCTGTGCAACATTTGCACTACCATTGCCCCAAGGATGGGTTCCCGGTGTCGCGGGTGGAGGAATCTATCCGATGGATGGCATGCGTGATGTAGCTGTATCAGCAGTACCACCATATCCCGGAGGTGGCACAGACTCATGGGAGCACGAAGCAGGACGAGCATGCTTCACTCGAGTGATTGACCCTGACGTATATCCACCATTTCCAAAACCTACGAAAGATTAACTTGTTTATATTGTTGTGATTTGTTATAACAATACAAAATTAACTTATGGCAGTAGCAACATTTGAAGAAATGATTAAGGGGCTTCATACGTTTTCATACGATATGGATGCATATATTGAGCTAATGAAATCGAAAGAGGAACCTTTTAGTAAATCTCTGGATTTTAAAGAGGAAAATCGTAGAGTCGCAACACCTGAAGAGGTATTAAGAAGTATTCATGATCGTTAAGTACTTAGTCTTCTGAGAAATTGCCTCAGAAGACTTTTTTATTTGCGTAATAAAGCTTTTTAAGGCAAAATCGATAGACATATGAATGGCTACAACCACAAGGACATCGAGCAGAAATGGCAAAAGATGTGGCAGGATACGGAGCTGTATCGAACCCCAGACAAGATAGTTGGCAAAGAAAACTTCTACCTTTTGACTGAGTTTACCTACCCATCAGGCAACCTACACGTAGGTCACTGGTATGCATTTGCAGTGCCCGATATCTACGCGCGCTACAAACGAATGCAAGGGTTCAATGTGCTCTATCCCACAGGGTTTGATGCATTTGGACTACCCGCAGAAAATGCCGCTATCAAGCTTGGTGCTGATCCCAAGGTTTGGACTTATGAGCAAATGGAAAAAATGCGCATACAACTGCGAACCATGGGTGCAATGGTGGACTGGTCGCGCGAGGTGGTGACCTGTGACCCTGCGTACTACAAATGGACACAGTGGATGTTCAACAAATTCTTGGAAAACGATCTCGTGTATCGTGATGTAACACAAGTAAACTGGTGCCCCAAAGATCAGACGATTCTTGCAAACGAACAAGTTGTTGATGGGAAATGTGAACGATGTGGCTCTGAGGTTATACAGCGTGAGCAGCCGCAATGGATGCTTCGTATTACTCGATATGCGGATCAGTTGATTGAAGACTTGCACGAGCTCGATTGGCCACACGCGATCAAAGAAGCACAGAAAAACTGGATCGGTCGTAGTGAAGGTAGTGAGATCGACTTTCGTATCAGTAACAGTGATGAAAAGATTCGCATATTTACGACTCGTGCGGACACGATCATGGGTGTGACCTATCTTGCGATCGCACCGGAGCATTCACTCATGTCTGTGTTGCTAGAACAAGTAAGCAACAAAGACGAAGTACTCGCATATATCGAAAGCGCGAAAAAGAAGTCAGAACTCGATCGCCAGCAATCTAAAGAAAAGACAGGAGTTGTGCTTGAAGGTATAATGGTTGTTAATCCTGTAAACAACGAAGAAGTCCCTGTGTGGGTCGCTGACTATGTGCTGGCAGGATATGGTACAGGTGCCGTCATGGGTGTGCCACAGCATGATGAACGAGATCATGCATTTGCAACCAAGTACGGACTACGTATTGTTGATCAGCCACTTGTAGAGAAAGATATCATTACCCAAAAAGTGGGTGGCAAGTTTGTAAAGACATATCGTCTGCGCGACTGGGGTATTTCGCGACAGCGATACTGGGGATGTCCGATACCGATCGTGTATGATTCACAAGGCAATGCGCACCCTGTGCCAGATGAACATTTGCCATGGTTGCTTCCAACTGATGTTGATCATACACCTGATGGGACTGCACCACTTGCTCGCAGCAAAGAGCTCGTCGAGCGCACCGAAAAACTATTTGGAAAAGGGTGGAAACCAGAAGTAGAAACAATGGATGCATTTGTCGACTCTACATGGTATTTCTATCGGTATCTCGATCATGTCAACGGTACAACATTTGCTGCAAAAGAAAAAATGGCTGCATGGATGCCTGTTGATCTCTATATGGGTGGAGCAGAGCATACGACAATGCACGTACTTTACTCACGCTTCTGGACCAAGGTGCTGCACGATCTCGGCTTTGTTGCTGACAAAGAAGCATTTGTAAAACGACGCAATCGCGGACTCATTCTTGGTCCTGATGGTAACAAAATGAGTAAATCTAAAGGTAATGTGATCAACCCGGATGAAATAGTTGATAGACTTGGTACTGATACAGTACGCATGTATCTCGCATTTATGGGGCCGTATAACACTCCAGTCAACTACCCCTGGGACCCTAATGGTGTCGTTGGTGTGCGACGATTTCTTGAGCGTGTGTGGAAATTGCAAGATAAAGTATCTTCTACGACTACAATTTCTTCACCAGTAGTACATAAAGCAGTTAAAAAGATAACTGAAGATATTGAAGAATATAAATTCAATACCGCAATCGCAGAATTGATGATTGTGCTCAACGCCTGGGAAAAGTCTGACGGGATTTCAATGGATGATTACAAACTACTCTTGCGATTGCTTGCGCCATTTGCACCACACATGACCGAGGAGTTGTGGCACGACCTCGGTGAGAACGGTAGTATTCACCACAGCACATGGCCTGTTGCAGACGCTACACTTATTGTTGAGGACTCGTATACGATCGGTGTGCAGATCAATGGCAAGCTTCGTACCGAACTCACTGCATCTGCAAACGCAACAAAAGATGAGCTTGAGACTGCTGCACTCGCGCTTCCTCGTGTCCAAGAACTTATAAATGGAGCAGAAATTAAACAAGTTATTGTTGTTCCAGGACGAATTATCAACATTGTCGTCTAACTTTTATAGAGCAGACAAATGCGCTATGATATAGCTATGTATCAGAGAGCTATACAGATAGCACACGGAATTTCTTTTTGGACTGTTGTGCTACTCGTTGCACTTATTCCAGTATTTTTTCTTCCGGCATCATGGGGAGGTGTAGTAGCGGTCAAATCTATCCTTTTATATAGTGGTGTTTTTGTTGCAATGCTTGCGTGGCTGGTCGCGCAGTTTCTTCAGGGTTCGATTGTTGTACCCAACAACAAAACAGTGCTTTTGATAGGAGTATGGGTTACCACTGTTGTGATTAGTGCATTTGCATCTGCCAACTCCGCAGTATCGCTATGGGGGAGAGGGTTTAGTACAGACTCATGGATTGGAATACTCGCACTCGCACTTCTTGTATTTCTTGTTGCTTCTTTTGCCAAAGAGCAACGACGACTACTGACACTTTTTCTTGCGCTTTGTATTGGTTCTGCAATGACCGTTTTTGTACAGGTGCTGTTGTTTAGTATTACTACGCCAGCGCTTGCACATGTTGTGCAGACCGGCACTCTTGTAGGGAGTTGGGTCGACTTTTCATATCTCACGACACTTACCCTCGTTACGTCATTGCTCATGTATGAAGTCCTTGCACCCAAGGGGTTCTTCAAGATATTTTCACTCGTGAGCATGGTGCTCTGTACGATCGTACTTGTATTTCTCAACTTTGTATCCGCGTGGATTATTGTTATCATCTCCGCACTTCTTGTATTTGTATACAACTCATCTGTAGAGCGATCACTTGCCAAGCTTTTCCCACGATCTGCTGATGCCAAAGAGTATTCTGGGTTTCCGTTTGTATCGTTTGGAGTACTGTTGATTGGTGTATTTTTTGTACTTACGAGTGCGTCAGTTGGTGCGCGTATCGCACAGTCTATCAACCTCACGTTTACTGACGTCCGTCCATCGTTTTCTGCTACGACTGCAGTTATGCGTGAGTCGCTCATACACGATCCAGTGCTCGGTGCTGGGCCAGGAAGATTTGGGCCTGTTTGGGATCTCTATCATCCAGCAGGGATCAATCAAACAGTATTTTGGAATACAACATTTGAATCAGGTTTTAGCACTGTACAGACGTTTGTAGTAACACACGGACTTCTACCGGTGTTGTTGTTGTGTACGATTATTGTGATTTCTATCGTACAAGGCTTTCGACTTTTTGGTCACAAGTTTCCGGATAGATTTAGTCGCTTCATTGCAGTGACATCGTTGATTATGGTGATCGCATATGCGGTGCTGATGGCTATTACCTCAGTAGGTCTTGTGCTGATGGTGTTTGGGTTTCTCTACATGGGTCTTTTGATCGGAGTATCACAGATGGTCGGCAAGACCTCGATGCTCTCGTGGACCTACCTCAAAGATCCTCGCAAGAGCTTTGTGACGATACTTTTGCTTGTAGTAGGTATGATCTTGTGTGTGGTTGTGGTTTATCAGACAGGGCAGCGGTTTGCTAGTATTGTGTATTTCAACAAAGCACTTACTGCAGATGCTACTGATGGAGAACGCTATCTTACTCGTTCACTGTCACTTGCTCCCAACGATGTATACTGGCGTGCGCGCACTGCGCTCTATACCGGCAAGTTTATAGAGCTTGCGCAGACATCTTCTCCGGAAAAAGCTGTGCTGCAACAGTATTTTGATACCGCACTTGCGAGTGCACAAGAGGCCGTGGTGTGGGACCGAAGTGATGCTCGCAACTGGCTCACGCTTGCGCAGGTATATCAACTCGTTGCTGCTAATGGAAATACCGAAGCGCTCGGTGCAGCTCAAGGTGCCGCAGAAGAAGCCTACAAGCGCAATCCAGTGAATCCGCTGTATCTCAATGTAAAAGGGCAGCTTGCATTTCTTGCGCAGGACTATACACTCGCACTTGCGTCATATACTGCAGCGCGTGATCAAGCTCCTGGTCAGGCCGATGCATGGGTAGGAATGATTGATACGCTCAATGCACTTGGGCGAAAATCAGAAGCATTGGAGTTACTCGATACATTTGCGCGAGCGTTTCCCACAATCGAGGGTGTAGAAGCTAAAAAGGCTTCGATCCAAGGCGTAGCCCAAGAAAATGTCCCAACAGAATAATGGTTTCAAAACTTCTCAAATTTCTTAATAAAGATGTGGCAACGATGAACCAAGCAGCACTTGTGCTCGCTATTTTTTCCATTGCATCACAACTCTTTGGTCTTGTGCGAGATCGACTTCTTGCGTCATTGGTGGGACCATCAGCGACGCTTGATACCTACTATGCAGCATTTCGTATTCCTGACTTTGTATATAATTCGTTTGGAATTATTTTTTCATTGACGGTACTGATCCCATTTATTACCCAGTATATGGAAGAAGAGAAAGTTAGTGGGAGTAGTCGGTCGTTCAAGCATTTTCTCAACAGTGTATTTACCGTGTACTCGGTTGGTATGATAGCGATATGTGGGCTTTTGTTTGTACTTATGCCATGGCTCACTCATGTTACTGCGCCAGGTTTTGACGCAGCATCACGCGAGACTCTTGTGCTGTACTCACGTATCATGCTTATCTCGCCATTTTTCTTTGGATTGTCGAGCCTACTGTCATCATTTGCACAAGTTCAGAAAAAGTTTTTCTCATTTGCTATCGCGCCATTGTTTTATAACTTTGGGATTCTCATAGGGCTTATCGTGTTGCGTCAATGGTGGGGAATGCTCGGGGTGGTGGTTGGTGTGGTTTGTGGTGCAGCACTTCATTTTTTGATACAAGTACCGACTCTAGTTGCTATTGGTCGCATTCCACGGTTCGTCCGTACGATTGACTGGTCACTCATCGGACGCATCATGCGGCTCTCACTACCACGCACACTCGGTAGTTCGCTGACGAACCTCACGTTTATCGGTATGAGTGCGATCGCGTCACTTCTTACGGTAGGGTCTATTTCTGTATTTCAGTTTGCATACAACATCGAAAACACCCCACTTCTGGTGATCGGTATTTCGTACGCAGTTGCAGCATTTCCGACCATGAGTCGACTCTTTGCGGAGGGTAATAAAAAAGAGTTGCTTACAGTTCTCGACAGTGCGGTGCGTAATATTGCATTTCTCGCAATCCCGGTGTCACTTCTCATGATCGTCCTGCGCGCACATATCGTGCGTGTGCTACTGGGTGCGGGTGTCTTTTCATGGAACGACACACGACTGGTGGCTGCTGCGGTAGGACTCTTTGCAGTATCTATAGTGGCGCAGTGCATTGTGCTTCTCATGGTGCGCGCGTTCTACGCTACTGGAGAAACTCGTACCCCATTGCGTATCAACGCGTGGTCGCTCGTGATCACCATTATTACCACCACAGCACTTCTCGTGCTCTACCGTGAGTCTGCCATGTTTACCTACTTCATCCACAGTCTCATGCGTATCGACGGTGTCTCTGGTGCTGCGGTCATCATGCTGCCACTAGGCTTCTCGATCGGCCAGATCGCAAACGCTGTCATGCTCTGGAGAGCGTTTGGTTCACGAATGCATGGTACTCGTGCAGAGCATCGCTCACTGGCACGCACTATTTCGCACATGCTCGCTGCGGCTATTATCGGTGCGGCATGTACGTATGCGGTATTGGGTATCATCGGAGCGGGGGTTGATCAGTCGCGACTGATCGGAGTGTTCATCCAAGCATGTGTTGTAGGGGGAGTAGGACTCGTCATGTACGGTATCGTGCTCAAGGCGCTTAAAAACGAAGATATCTCTCTGTTTGTCACCACACTGCGCTCAAAGTTCTGGAAACAGCGCCCGGCTGTAGTGCCTCAGCAACAGGATCTTTAATCTTCATTTTTCACCTGTTCTGTAAAAATACCCTTAGAAATAAGGCTAGTTTTGCTTGACTTTTCTATATAAATGTGCTATCATGTATTTATAGAGTTCCTTCAAAAAAGTTTTGATTGGTTGCCATAGATTCTCTAAAAAGAGTTTGTGGGAACCAATTAAAACTACATATAATGAATAATAATCTTAAACTTCGCACTAATTCTGATATTGTAAATCAGTATGCAAAAAAAATCGTAGCTGCTGTTCTTGCAAAAATCTCTATAGAAGGCAAACAAGATATTGGAATTTTTGATAGAGAATTTGACTCATTAGGTATCCCTGGTATTAAGTATCTTATAAGTGATTCAGCAGTAGCTATAGATTATGGTTGGTTGTTACATCCTGTAATGCTTGACACTGCCTTCTTTAGGGATGAAGGCAAACATTTTGAAGGTATCTATCGTTCCAAATCTAATACTTATAATTGGGATAGGTCAACTTTTGTTAAATGCTTTAATGCAGTAAAAGGACAAAAACTTATCAAAGTTACCATTCATTTATTGGAAACTTATGAAGAAAATGTTTTGGTTATAAATCAACGCGGAAAAATTATTTCTTGCGGATTTGCTCAGATGTATTCTCATAATTGGAATGGAAACTCTCAGGAAGCTATTAATCGTATAAACTTTAATGAGGACGATTTTGAAGATGATCATGGTTTTGATTATGATAAGGATGAACCTTTCGATAATTTCGACTCTGAATTAGAGGCATGGCTAAGAAGTTAATACATTATTTCAAGAAGACATTTCAAATGTCTTCTTTTTTGTTTTATGGTATAGTTTGCCCACAAATGGACCCCAAACTGACTCGCAACTTTTCTATCATAGCCCACATCGATCACGGCAAGTCAACCCTGGCTGAT
>CAYSMH010000006.1:0-37191 GCA_964432275.1 uncultured Candidatus Saccharibacteria bacterium
GGTTTTGACATTGTGCTTTTTGCAATGCATCAAGACATGCTTCGTCTGTCGCATCGGGATTTACGAACAAAAGATTTTCTCTGATTGTTCCCGAGAAAAGCTGTGTGTCCTGAGTCACAAATCCGATCTGCTGACGCAATTCTTCTTTGTCGATATCGTCATACGCGATGCCGTTGTACTTGATCGTGCCACTAGTTGGTTCATAGAGTCCCACGAGCAACTTCACTAGTGAAGTCTTGCCGCTTCCCGATGGGCCGACAAATGCTATTGTTTCTCCTTGCGAGACCTTGTACGTGATGTCGGTGAGCGCCTGTGTTGTGGCAGACTTGTATCCAAATGAAACATTGTCAAACATGAGGTTGATTACTTCTCCGACTTTTTGCGGGTGGTCGGCACGAGGTTCAGGCTTTGTGTCCATGAGTATCTTGTAGTTGGCAAGGGACGCTTCAGCTTGGCGATAGGTTGCAATGTACGCGACAAACTGTGTCAGTGGGAAGAATAACCAAAATGAATAGATGTTGAGCGAGATGTATTGCCCGAGCGTAATCGCTCGAGTAAATATGAGGTAGAACAAAAAGAAGTAGAGTCCTGCACGCACAAGGTTTGTGACCGTGCCTTGGATGAAGTCGAGCGTGCGCAAATATTTGAGTTTCTTGAGTTCGAGCTTGAGGATCTTTTCGGTGGTTGCATTGAGTCGACCGACTTCTTGACCAGCGAGTCCCAGACTTTTTACAAGCTCAATGTTGCGCAAACTCTCTGTCGTCGCACCAGCAAGTGCAGTGGTTTCTGCGACAATGATCGTCTGTATTGTTTTTATCTTTTTTGAAAAATGTAGCGTAATACCTCCAATGATAAATATCATGGAGAAGAATATGATCGGTATCACCCAGTACACCGTAGCTGCGTATGTGAGCACAAAAATAAGGATGATGCTTGATGTAAAGATGGTATTGATCGTATCTTGGATCAATTTCTCAGTATCCTGTCGGGCTTTTTGTAGTTTGCCGAGTGTCTCGCCACTGCGCTCGTCTTCAAACACTGCGTAGGGCAAGTCCAATGAATGCTCCACCCCTTCACGATACATATCTGCACCCGAACGCTGACTGACGGTGTTGAGATAGTAGTCTTGGAAGTTCTTGGCGACGCGTGAGACCAGTGCGGTACCCACAAATACAAGGAGTAGCGTGATAGTTCCCCGCAAGAACTCTGCACGCGTGAGCTCATCGAAACGCAGTGCATAGTTGTCGATAATCCGCTGGAAAATGATCGGCTCTACAAGTGAAAATACGGTGTTGATCATCGCAAGTACCACGACGAGCACGCACATTTTCCAGTATTTGCGGACGTATTGTTTGAGGATATACATAGGGGGCTAGTATAGCCTACTGTGCTGGCATGTCCATGCCACCCCAAAGGTTGGAGGTCCCTAGTGATGTGTTACCAGAGGCTTTGATATAGACAAAGAGTTGCATTTTGTATGCTGCTGCCCATTTGAGAAGGTTCTCTACGAGATATCGCCCTTTGGTCATCTCTCCCATCCCATAAATATTGATCACGGTTGCAAGCTGTGCGTCATCAAACTTCTGCATCATTTCTTTCCATATCACAAGCTGTTCGTCCATTTTTGTAGCGAAGTTTTCCATAGTAACATCATCCCCAATCAGCGGACTCGTTTTATACGCTTCGGTAGTACCTTCATAAATGACATGAGTTCCATTTACCACTATCGTCGCAAGGTATCTCAAGAGCTCAAGTGTCGTGCGCTGCCCTTCAGTTGGCTTATAGCCGTCGGTATCGGCAGGGATCTTGGTTGCGAGATGCTTGATAATTCGACATTCATTTTCGATCGATGCGATCAGGTTTTCTTTGGTATACATATGTTCAAGTATAGCACTATGCAAAAAGCCCCGTATCGGGGCTTTTTGTTATCGGCGATCTGAATCATCATCTTTGGAGTCATCGTCCTTACCTCCGTATTTAGAACTGTCATCTTTATCATCGTCTTTGTCGTCATCCTTGTCATCATCTGATCCATGACCTGAGTTGTCGCGGTCATCATCACTGTCGTCGCCGTCATTAGCAGTATCATCACTACTACTATCATCGCGATCATCACTTCCAGATCGACTATCACCATCTCGATCTTTGTCATTTCCGCGATGATCGTCGTCACTATCGTCATTGTCTACTTCGATAGTGATCACACCATCTTCTGACTCGATTTCTATTTCTTGACCGTTTTGTTCAAACTTGAGCTTGCCATCATTAGTAGACTGCATCAATGCAGCAAGTGCTGCCACAAGTTCTGCATTATCATCTCCAAGCTCTGCGATCGACTGTGCGAAGCTTGTATCAATATCTCGTTTTTGTTTTTCGGTTAACACTACTGGCACACTGCCGACAATAAAATCTTTGTCTTGTGCTCGACTTGCGCGATCTTCAACTTCTAGGCTGATACGTGCATCTACGAAGTCTTTGTCGAGCTTGTACTTTTCTGCAATCTGCGCCACGATCGCTTCGCGGGTGCGTGCCTCTGTTGTGAACCCATACTTCTGATCATTGATCTCGAGTTTGACCACTGTTTCGTTGGTAAATATATCTGCTTCGATTTCGGTAACGTTTTCACTGGTAGCACTATTGGAATCATCAATAGATCCATCCCCCCGAAGCTTCTGTATTTCTACCAACCGCTCGTTGGCAAATACCACTGCAAGTGCTTGTTTTTTTGTATCTCCAGCGAGCGCAAGTCGTGCTCGTTCTGCTGCGAGATCTATTTTATAAAGTGCGTCTCCAGGTGTTGCATTGTTGGATGCGGCAACGATACCTCCACCTCCGAGAACGAGAACTAGTGCCAATACTAATGCGGTCATATGTTTTGAAAAAAATATTATAAATAATGAAGGAGTTGTTTTCCTTTGCGAGATACGTTCCCAGACATGATGTGACTCCACCGAGGTCAGTGGCTTGAGTGTTGTCTTTTCTAGTTGTTCGTGAAGGTTATTCATGGTGTGGGATACGTGTCTGTAGTTTCGCTAGTGCTCGATGGTGCAACACTTTCGCATTACCTTCTGTGATACCGAGCGCGTGTGCGATCTCATTGAAGCTGAAATCAGAGAAATACCGAAGTTCGATGACGAGTCGTTGTTTGGTCGGTAGTGTTGCAAGTGCCACAAAGAGGAAGCGATAGTCTTCTCGCATTTCTTCGGATGCAGCAACGTCGTAGTCATCGGTGAGCTCTACTGTCGTGCGCTGTCCCCAGTTCATACGCCAGATCATGCGCCGCACTATCGTATAGAGAAATGCGTAAAACGCATCATCTGACTGATAGCGAAACCCTTTGAGACTCTGCCAGAGCGAGGTATATACCCGCTCTAGTATGTCGAGCGATTCGTCACGACGTCTGGTCCGGGTCAGTATGTAGCGAAACACCTGAGGGCTCGTACGTTCATAGAGTGCTCGAAACATGGACTCGTCTGTATGTGCATTGTTCAGTATCTCTCTCAATTCCATGCTTCATTGAGTATATACCCTGCGGGAGACAAAAGGTTACAACCTTACCGGAGTGTAAAAAATCCAAGCGATACTGCGACGAAGTTGAGCACCGCGTGTGATATACAGATGAGCACAATGCTCGGATAGCGATCATACAGATACGCAAACACTATTCCCCCGACAAATGCGAGCGGGAGCCCGATCAATGGCAGCGGATAGATGACGTGCAAGAGCGTGAAAAGAGCTGCATTGATAAGGACTCGCATACTACGCGCGCTAGTGATCGTCCGCAACCGCTCCATGAGAAATGCGCGATACGCGACTTCTTGGAGAACAGATAGTGGAATGAAGAACAACATGAGCTCAGGCTGTGCCCGCAATGCAAGTGTCCCAAGTGGCACAAAGCCCACTACCGCCGCAAACCATTTCAATGCTCCTACCCCAAGTACTGTGATAGCTGTGTACGCAACCACTGCAGATCCGTGTCGTAGTGGCCCAAGTCCGAGCATTTGTTTGGTCCATCGTTCGTATCTGATGATCGATAGCAGGATCAATGACACACACAGGAGCACGATCACTCTCCACTGCACACCTATCACTCCGCTATAGATCAACACTACCGGCGCAACAAAAAACGTCGCTATCTCTATCCATATATCTTTTTTTGAATGAGTGGGGTGCATGTATTATGAATCTCCTTCAATTTCTTCTCCGACAACAAACACACATCCCTTTTGACCAACAATGGCGCTGTGCAAAATACCGACTGGTACATCAAACCGTTCACCGGCTGAAACTGTTTTATCAATTCCCCTAGAAAATGTAACAGAACCTTCGACTACATAAAATGACACTCTGCCCTTGTGTGCATGTTCTGGATATACCGTACCTGGCGAATCAGTCCATTCGTATATATGCGCAAAACCTTCTGCTGTTAGTTTTTGTTTTATTAATTCTATACTCATATCCACTCAGGTTTCGTCTGCTTAATATAATCATCAAATTCAAGATAGTTCACTATAAGCTCTTCACCTATCACGATATCACGATTTGCTTTAAAAAATGGTTCAGGCGAAATAGTTTGATCAAAAACAACAGAAAGATTGTTGTTCTCTGCACTATGGTTTGTGTATCGAGCAGGATCGTTTTCTGGCGGATAAATCCATGTACCAGATGCAGGCGATAAATATCCTACCTTTTCAAGTTCCTTCTTTTTTTCTTCAGAT
This sequence comes from uncultured Candidatus Saccharibacteria bacterium, assembly GCA_964432275.1. Lineage (GTDB taxonomy): Bacteria > Patescibacteriota > Minisyncoccia > Phycocordibacterales > UBA9973 > UBA4124. The sequence goes on from CAYSMH010000006.1 coordinate 4,719, forward strand.
AATAATTCAAATTCTTTTTCAGATAAAGAAAGATCATGTATTGGTTCATATTTCCAAACAACAAAATCTTTAGATATGTGTTCGAGAGTAAATACCCCCTTACCTTCAATAGTAGATTGTTTGGCTTCAGTTTTGTAGAGATACATACTATTTATAAAGTGTTGATATTATTCAAATCTCCTCTCAAGCAAATAGGGTCCATGCATTCAATTTCAGCAGCATATGGTAGCTCTGTGGGAATATCATTGAATAAAAAGATTTTCTTATTATTCACATATGCTTGACCCATTTCAATAAGCCCGTTACCTCCAATGTAGTTTTTTATTCCATTCTTTTCCAAATTTACAATAAGCACACCGTCACTTTCGCAAATGTGTTTGTAGTGAAGGCGCAGATAATCATTCTCACGCTTCACCGCAGCAGCTTCCCCATTTGCCGCACGCTCTAAATCTTCTTTTTTCTCTCCGCGTACAAGCGCTTCGTAATCAGGACCGATCCATCCGTCATGGCCAAGTTCGCAAAGTTTATTTTTTGCATCTACCATTTCGTGCATAAATGCAGTACTACCTAGTACGTATATTTTCATGGGGGCCTATCGGGAATCGAACCCGAATCGAAGGTTCCACAAACCTCAGTGTTAACCGTTACACCATAAGCCCCATGTGTTATTTCGCGTGCTCCTCGTTATACCAGATTTGTCGTACTTTGGGAACTCTCGTCGGGTTTCTGATAGAGCCCCCGACGTACAGTTGCGATACGTTCAAAGATTTGACTCCCTATAATGGTGACAACAAGAACCGCGCCGTATACCGCAAGTCCTCCGTAGAAACTCAAATGAATCTTACGAAATGATCCAAGGAGAAATGCGCTGTACCAGCTCACTATTGAGATCCCACCGAGTGCAAATGCGAGTCTGCGAAATCGTCGTGCCGGTACAATGTTGGTAAACGAAAAGGCTCGCATGCGTGGTGCCACTAGCAAATTGAGGAAGAAACCATTGAGTATAATGACTCCTACTACAACCACCTTGAGTATAAATTTGGGCGACACAGAAAGTCGTGGGATATCAGCGATGTAGAGCATCAATCCAGAAACTACAAGTATTGCAAGTCCGACCCATATGAGACTCGAAAGTGTATCCATTGTCCCCTTTTCTTCTTCGCTAATGCGCCCATCTTTAAGAAATCGGAAAAAGAAAATGTCAGTGATCGTCGCACCGCCGAGCCCGAGAACAAAGCCGATGTTGTGAATGATCACCCACCACACACGTTGTGACGCAACGAGCGCGATGAAGTCAGTGCTCGGGAGGTGAAAGAGTGATATCGCAAGGAGTGTGGTCGCAAGTGTTGACCCAAGACACCACATACACCATGCACGGATCACGAGACCTTGGAGTGCGAGCAGGTAGATAGAAAACACAACGCCTGTAGTAGTGAGCATCACGAGTATCCATACGAGAGGAGCAGTCAGGAGCTGTGGCATGTACGTCACTGCCATATACAACACTCCCACTGCACCGTAGTAGAGGATGCCGAGTATTTCATTGCGCATACCGAGTGTGGTGGCGTGAGTACTATGCACAACCTTTTCACAATTGCTCTCTCGAGGACAAATGAGTTTTACCTTCTTTTTCTTTTGTCGATAAATATAGAGTGAGACGACAAGACCGATGAGTGAACCAATGAGACCGAGATACATAATACTCAGTATACCATGACGTTATTTGTGATACGGGCGTGTCTCAATAACGCGTTTTTTTGATTCAACAAGATCTACAAGGGAAGCAAGAGTTCGTTCTTTTTCACTTGGTTTTAATTGTTCAAGTTTTTTCTCAAGTAATTCTTTCATTCTCTCAATTAGTACCTGTATAGTTGGCTGATCTTTTACTATCTCATTTATTTCATTACCATTTGCATGAACAAAATTCATTGGGGATCCAAATAATCGTGAAAACTGTCTCCCATCTCTAAATTCATATTTTGCAGCATCAAGAACTCTTTTCTCGTCCCATAAATCATTATATTTTTTATGAGTCTCAATAGATGTAGCACTCAATGTATCGCGCTTAGCATCATATGAACTCTGCTTTTCAAAAACTCCTTTTTTTGTTTTTAAAAAATCAGCTTTTTCTTTATCTGCTTTTTCATATTTGGATTTTGCTTCCTCTATATCTTTATCAAGGTCTTTGAGTTTTTGATTAAGAGTTATGTCAATTGGTTCATTGTTTTGACTATCGTAGGTGATCTGATCCGAAAGTCGCTCGGGGTATTTTGCACAAAACTTTTGGACTTGATCTATATATTCTTCAACCTGACGTTGTGCCTCAGTATACCGTCGTACTTTTTCCTTTGCTTCTATGTAGTCAGGGTGCTCTTCCTTGATAGTTTCAAGCAAGTCATTTGCGCCTTCGAGGTGGCTTTGATTTAACGTATTTATAGATTGACGAATGGTTTCGCGCTGCTTTGGTCCAGTTTTCTTGAGCTCATTGATATCTTTGAGTGCTTTGATCGTATCAGCAAAAATCTCTTCTCGAAGTTCAGGATCAGTGCGCACTTTCTCCATACCACCCTTAGCAGATTTAATTTCACCAAGCGCTTTTCTCCCAATTCTTTTTAGCTCCTTACGATCATTATCAGCTTTGCTAAGTGCGCTATTTATTACCTGATCTTCTTCAAGTAATCCTGTTCTTCGAACATCGAAAGCTTCCTTTGAAACAGTTTGTTCTTTAAATAATTCTTTAACCTTTTGGGTTTTAATTATTTTTTCTTGTTCTTCTACTTCCTGATTTTCTTGCTCAAGTTTTTGCTTAAGCTCAGTTGCTTTTGATAGTGGGTCCGGCATACCTTCTTTCATATAGGACAAGTATACCTGGTTTGTGCCTATACACAATTCTTAATTCTTTGTTTCTGTCTTGTACACACTCACGAGCGCGTACATAAATGAGATCGCAAGTGGACCAATGAGTATACCGATCGGACCCATGAGTGCGAGCGCACCCAAGATAGAAAACAGGACAAGGAGTGGATGAATGTCGATCTTGCGTCCGACGAGGAATGGGTTGAGCATGTTGTCAACGGTGCCCACGATAGCCGCAGCCCATACTGCAAAGCCGATCGCTTGTGCACTGTCTCCTGCGATGATGAGGTAGAGCACAGCAGGGATCGCAACGAGTGCCGTACCGATCGTCGGGATCAGAGATGCGATACCCGAGAGCACGCCCCAGAGCGCTGCGTTGGGTACGCCAAATATCCATAGTCCCACACCCATGAGTATGCCTTGAACGATTGCGATGAGTAGGTAGCCTTTGACAATGCCGTTGACCGCAAGACGCATCTTTTCGATGATAGCTCGATCGCTTTCATCCGAGAGTGGGCTCAGTCGCAAGAGTGTCTCCTTCCACTTGAGACCATCTTTGAGGAAATAAAACATCGAGAGGATCACGAGAGTGAAACTAAAGAGTGTCGCAAGGGTCGCACTAAACGCGCTTCCTACTTGCGCCGATAGATTGCCGACAACTGCAGTAATACTGTCGTTGAGGTTGATCGAACCTCCTGGCACCATACGACTGATCGATTGGTTAAACAGGCTTGTAATATTGTCAAAGCCTCCATGTTCTGCGACCCACACCTGAATACTCTGCGTCTGCTGATACACAAGCGTACCAACCGTAAACAGTGGGATACACAACACAATAATAAAGAATATAACGGTCAGAAGTGCGGCAACCCACGACACACCAAGCTTGCGCTTGAGGAAGCGGTGTACTGGGTAGAGCACCGCAGAGAGTGCAAGTGAGAGGATGATCACCTTGGCAAATGGCCAGAGGATCAATGCGGTCAGTACCGCCCCCACCAACAGAAGTCCCCCATAAAAGTATCGTCGTACTGCGTGATCTTGCATGTCGAGAGTGTAACACAAAAATCCCTTTCGGGATTTTCATTTGTGCGCGAGAGAGGACTTGAACCTCCAAGGGATTGCTCCCGCTACCACCTCAAGGTAGTGCGTCTACCAGTTTCGCCACCCGCGCAGGGTGCATTCATGTGAATGTATTGGACACTATACCAAAAAGGCCCTGCAAAGCAAATAAAAACAAACACCACCGTCTCGGGTGGTGTTTGTTTATTCCTGTGTTGTTGCTTCGACTTCGGGAGCGTTCTCTGAAGCTGCTTCGATCTCTGCCATTTCTTCGGCTTCGACAGCGATCTTGCCTCCGAGGATCTGCTTCATCTTGCGACGGATTTCCTTGGTAGCCTTGTCTCGGATGTAATAGAGCTTGCTTCGGCGAGTCTTTGCCTTTTTGGTGACTTCGATCTTGTCGATCATTGGTGAGTACAATGGGAAGATACGCTCTACACCTACACCGTTGGACACCTTGCGAACAGTGAATGTCGCTGACGGAGATGTACCGTGCTTGCGCGCAAGTACGAGCCCTTCAAATGCTTGGAGACGGTACTTGCCCTTATCTTCGATTTTAGACCAGACGCGGACTGTGTCCCCTGAGCTAAACTCGGTTGCTTTGCGTTTCTCGATATCTACTGGAGTAAATGCCATAAGGTCTCCAATCTATCACGATTTGCTCTCCTGTGCAAGACCTGTCACCCACCGAGCTACCGCCGCCCCAAAGTCCTCTGGGTATGGCGCCTCTACCACCACCTGCACCCCGTCAGGCCCGATAAATGAGATCTGGCGGGCATGGAGCGCTACTCGAGTAAAGCCAAGCGCTGGCGGAAATGTTGGCGCATAGAGCGAGTCTGAGACAATAGGTCGCTGCAGATACTTCATATGCACACGCAGCTGATGAGTACGCCCGGTTTTGGGCCATAGATGTACAAGAGTAAACTTCTCACCTCTTTCATCTTCAAACTGGTGCACGGCTTCCCATGTGGTCAATGCTTCGCGCACCTCACCTCGCACCCCTCTGCCGGCTTGCCACCTGCGGAAGTCTCCACTACTGCGCCCAATCGGTGCATCCACCACCCCACTTGATTCTTTGAAATGCCCCCAGACAAATGCGTGATATTCTTTTTCTACCTTTCTATCTTTAAACTGTTGCTTCAAGTATTCAAATGCTTCCTGTGTTTTCGCGATCACCAGAGCCCCTGACGTTTCTTCATCGAGTCGATGCACGATGCCGGGTCGTTCAATAACCTTGCCATCCACTTCCATATTCTCCCCAACGCCAGCAATTTCTGGGTGTTCTTTCACTATCCAGTCCACAACTGTGGGTGCGACGGATTTGCCATCTCCATGCGTGCGCAGGCCTGATGGTTTGTTGATGATGAGGAGATCTAAATTTTCAAAAAGAATAGTTATTTCTGTACTCATAAGGTGAGCATAGCAGAATAAGTGAAAAAGAAAACCGCCTGATTTATAATCAAGCGGTTTGTGGAGAAAATGTTTCTACCATTTCTGTAGCGATTCCCGTTTGGAGCATTTGCTGTGCGGTGAGTTTGATATTTTCAAGAGAAATTATTTCTTCCTCTTTCAGATTCGTATGTGAGATAAAAAAATTAATTGCTTTTTTCTTTTTATCATTTACATTCGATTCTGAAAAGTGTTTACCTTTTTTATTAGGCACAGGTAAATGAATTAAGCCTATGCTTTTATTCATAACCCGACGATGAGGAAAGTTTACCGCCAACATCAGTGCTGCCGATTCAGCGTGTTCTATCTCAAAGATTATGTGGCACCCTCGATATTTCTTTAAAAAATACAGAAAAGCGCTCATGACATTCATCGAATGAGTGTTTCCACCGTATGAATGTATTCGTACAATAATCGTTTGTGAATTACACTTACGAAGCTTCAATTTGAAGGAACGCACCATGGTTTCATTAAGGTCTCCTTTTACATAGATGGTACTTACTTTTTCCAATTGACAATTTGATTTGATTCACATATACTATACATGTTAAAAGATTAATTGTCAAGTATTCATATGAACCCAGAAAACATGCAACAAAGAACGCCCATGGACTCAGCTAATGCTGATAAGTTTGATGCAAAAGGACAACCTCGAACCCAACACGATATAGATGGTGTTATGTTCTTCGGAAGTGAGGAAGAGTACACTGAAGAATTGCGGGCACGAAGAGAAGAAGCAAAAAATTAACAAAAAACCACCGTAACGGTGGTTTTTTGTTATTCTAGTAATTGCTGTATTTCCGAAAGATTCTCTACTTGTTTCCACACAAACGGTTTCAGCTCTGCGTTGTCTCCCAGCAAAATACCTTTTGCGTGTTTAAAGAGCTCGAGACCATTTCCACCATCTTCGACACAGACGACTTCCTTTATATCGATACTGTTTGCAGTACAGTACGCTTCGACGAGATGTAGTTTACCGTCTCTCTCTCCTTCTGTTGTTGTTTCCATATCGACAAATTCCCCTTGTTCATTAAATACTGCCTTTGTTTTTGCAAACCAGACATCTACACCTAGTTTCTGTGCGATGATTGAAACAATAATATCGAGCGCGCCTGAAATAATAGCAACGGTATATCCTTTTGCTTTTGCATCGTCGATTACAGGTTGTGATTCAGGACGAAGTTCGATTCCTTGCGCAAAAGTTATAAGATCATTTTTTGTAACGAGCGTCTTTGATTTATAACTATCAACAAGCGCCTTCATCCACTCCTTGTAATCAAATTTGTTTTCGAGGTAGTCTTGGAAAAGTTTGCGGTCTTCTTCTGCTGTGATGCCGAGTCGTTGATTGAGAAGTAGCCACGTGGATTGTGAAGTCAGTGTCCCATCCAGATCAAAGAAAATGACTTTTTGCATTGTGCGCCCTGAGGGATTCGAACCCCCGACCTTCGCTGTGTAAAAGCGCTGCTCTACCAACTGAGCTAAGAGCGCATGAGTGCGCATTGCCAGCATAGCAAAATGTGTTACTTTTGCAAATGAGGTCTGATACTATACTATGAACACGTTCCTTATTGCTCTCACATGCCCCTGTAGTTAAATGGATATAACTGCGGACTTCTAAGCCGTTATTCTTGGTTCGATTCCAGGCAGGGGCACTACAAACGTTCGTTATCCGCGCATCAAAATCGATACTCCAAACCCTGCAAGTATCGCAACTATACATACCACAACTATCGCTACTGTTCGCCGAGTGATCCGTCTGCGTACGAGCAAACGCTTCTGTATACGAGGCAAAAGGTTTAGTGTAGTAGGGTTACACATGAGTGCACCGATAGCTACTGCATACTGATGTGCATCATCATGCATGATAGCTGGTATATAGTTATCAAATGAGAAACATTTCTTCCAAGGATTCCCAAGTACTGTTGGTATACGCAAACGTGCACTGAGATAGTCTGCCAAGTGCTGCACCTGTACATATGACCCTGTAATATAAACTCGACTGATCGGTTGATCTACTGCGAGTGTACTTTTCTTTTGATATGGTAGTACAGACACTTTTGTAACATCTTCGACAATAGCATCTACTTTTTCTGAAATAAGATCAAAGAGTTCTGTATCTCTTGGATCAAGCCCTACACGTCCGACAAGTCCTTGAGCATCGTGAACACTCACATCACGTTCTTTTGCAACTCGTGCAAGCAGTGCTGCTCCTGCATATGCTGTATCAATACTGTACACACTACTACCCCCCACGATCAGTGCAACTGTTGTACGTAATGCTTCGATAGAAACAAGAATACTTGGCTCTTGCGGTACGCCCAACGCATGTGCACGAGCATACGAAGCATCAAAAAGCCCTACCACAGTCATACCTGCTGCACCTGCCATACGCACGTATTGCTTGGCGGTACCAAGCGGGAGTGCGTGTATATCGACAACCACCTCAGAATCCTTGGTCTGTCTGATTCGGTACTCTACAGTGTGTACTGCTATATCAATCCCCTTTTTTTCTAGATATGCAGATACCGCACGCGCCACTGGCGTTTGTGCATCGACGACAATAGTGCTCATGAGCACCTGTGAGAATGGAATGGCTATACAGACATCGCGCAGTGCGTACTGGCGAGCTACTCGAATAAGAAGTTTCTCAACAGCACTCTTATCGATAATCTCTCCATACATAACAGCACCTTCTGGTACTGGAACAGATGCGTACACTGTTGGTACGAGTCCATGTGCATGATGTGCGAGTTTGATAATACACAATGCGGTATCACCAATAACTATACCTGCAGTGTTGTGATGAAATGAGTGCGACACAGCTACAAGTATACGACACAAGCAGTACTATATAAAGACTATCGCACCGTACTTCCTGCCTCAACAGTTGTTTCAGGAACAAGAAATACAGGTTTGCCATCTACACCATCCACTGCCATGAGCATACCGTGTGACTCAAGTCCCATCATTGATCGTGGTGCAAGATTTGTAACAAATAAAAGTTGCTTACCAATCAGCGACTCTGGTGTGTACCATTGCCGTATCCCCGAGAGTATTTGTCGTGGCGTCTCTTCACCGAAGTCGAGCGAGAGCTTGATCAGTTTCTCAGATCCTTCTACTGCTTCTGCTGCCACTACTGTACCAATCTTGGCAACAACTTTTTTAAATTCATCAAGCGTTATGTGTTCCATAGTATAAACTGTATCTTATTTTTGCTGCTTATCAAGAAACCGCTGCAAAATGATCGCTGCTGCAGAGTCGTCGCGCGCACCTTTATCTACTTGGTATCGGTGAGCTTCGACACTCGAGAAACCTTCTCGCTCAAAATATATAGGGAGTGTCGTTGCGACCACAAGCTGTGCCTTGAACGTCTGTACTAGGGGTGCGAGCTCGTTTGGTTCACCATTGGATGCAACCGACTCTCCGATCACGATCGCTTCTACGCGCTCTTCTTTGCAAAGTTTTGCGATAGCATCTACAACACCCGCGCTTTCAAAAATTGCTTTAGGAAATGCAAATGACCCGCCATCATCAGAGATCGCAACCCCTACTCGTTTTGTCCCATAGTCGATTCCGAGATATTTCATACAGCTAGCCTACCACAGCACCGTTGAAAATACATACCTCATATGGTACAGTGTCGCTACTTCGACCAGAAGTAAGGAAGCGTGGCAGAGTGGTCGATTGCACCTGTCTTGAAAACAGGAGCCCTCGTAAGGGGGCCGTGAGTTCGAATCTCACCGCTTCCGCAAATTTTTTATCGTAGTACACTATATCGTATATGGATACAATAAAAGGCAAGATGTCAGGATTTATGGATTTCGTTCGTGAGCAAGGTGTTGTCGGACTTGCAGTTGGTTTCATTCTCGGTGGCGCCGTTTCCAAAACAGTGACTTCACTTGTAGAAAACATTGTGAACCCTCTCGTTGGACTTGCAATGGGTAAGGTAGACCTCGCAGAAAAGATGACTACAATCGGTACCGCAAGTATCAAGTGGGGTGCATTCATCTCAACTATTGTTGACTTCATCATCGTAGCGGCAGTTGTCTACTTTGGGATCAAGGCGCTCGGTCTCGACAAACTCGATAAAAAGAAAGAGTAGGTGTTACACTACTAGTACATGGACGAAGCAAAACAACCCATTACCCCACTATCATGGAGCGTACTGGAGTTCCCTTACACCGACCGTCACCCCGATTGGTTATGGTATGCAGGACTCGTGTTTGGGATCGCTGCAACGATTTCATTTTTCTATGGCAACATATTTTTTGGTATTTTCCTTGTGATAGCAGGTGCGTCTGTGATTGTGTTTGCTCAACGAGCACCTGCAACAATCACTGTGCGTATCGATGACAAAGAGCTAGTAGTCGATCGGGAGCACATTCCGTATGAGCGCGTACGGCAGTTCTGGATTGACGAAACGCAAAAACCCGATATGCTGCTAGTGCTCGTTCCTGGATCATTTGTCCCAATGATGGCTATCCCACTCGGAGACGTCACTGCCGATACGATCCGGACCGAGCTCAAGAAACGTGTACCTGAAGTCCTCATGCGCGAGTCCATGGGGACCAAGATCGCAGAGCGCCTCGGGTTCTAGTACACCACCCCCCTCTATCCCTCTCGTCGTTCAATGGATAGGACGTAACTTTGCGGAAGTTATGATGTAGGTTCGATTCCTACCGAGAGGACAATAAAAAAACCACAACATTTCTGTTGCGGTTAGTTACATACTTACTGATGATAAATCAATGTACCCAAGTATCCGAATAATGCGGCGGATGTAAGCCCGATCAATATCAGCATGAGCTTCATTTCTTGTTTCCAGTAAATGAAACCGTACACGAGCGCACCAATCCAAAAGAGTATCCACAAGCAATCAAATCCCAAAATATTGTAGCAAATTCCCAATACAACTATGGCACCTACTCCAGGGAACCCTTCTTTCAAAAAAGACATCACATCTTTGCGTATAGACACATTGTACGAGTCTGTTCTACGGTCAGACATTCGGTTGAAAACACTATTCGAGCTTCTTTTCATACGTTCTTGTTTCAGACAAATCTAGTACAAAAACGTGATTTGTCAACTACTTCACGCCTGCCCAGGTTTTCAGTTCGTCATAGGTTACTTCCCCACACAGCCATGCCTTGGTATCGGTATGATAGAAAAATGGGACTCCGCCACACTCATCATCTTTGTCACATTCTTTCACCAGCTCCATGTTTGCCTTGTCGTGCCAGACTTCTTTGCGCACGATCTGTACGGTCGGATACTCATTCATGAGCTTAGTAGTCAACAAGCGCATCTTTTGGCAATGAGGACATTCTTCACCGTAAAATTCATATAGCATGTCTGTAGTATAGCAAAATACCCAAAGCATTTCTTTCGCCGTCGCGTAATTTTCTGCTGAAAATTCGCTCACTCTCGGACCAGTCGTCCTGCGAGAGTCGGCTCAATAAATGCTTTGGGTATTTTGTGAAGTCTTACTTTGCTTTTGCGAGACGTGACAGACGAGCCTTCTTGCGAGATGCGGTGTTTTTCTTGATAACACCTTTTTTTGCTGCCTTGTCGATAGCACTGTACGCGCTTGCGAGAGAGGTCTGTGCAGCCTTCCAGTCCTTGGCATGAGCAAGCTTTTCCACTGACTTAACACCCTCTTTAAGGACTTTTTTAGTTCGGGTATTAATCGCCTGCTTGCGCTGTGCTACGCGAAGGGCCTTTTTTGCATTTTTTGTGATTGGCATATGTTGCGAAACTATAGCAGGAGTATCGTATTTTAGCAATAGTGCCCCAGCAATCTGGTATGATATCTAGATGATCGCACTTATTAGAGGTACTGTTATCGATACGTTTGAAAAAGGAGTTATTATAGACACCGGAAATATTGGGTACGCAGTGTATACCCCTGCAAGTATTGCCCTAGGAGTACCTACGACACTTCACACCCACCTGGTGATTCGTGATGACGCCCAAGAACTCTACGGATTTGAAACAGTTGCTGAAAAAACACTTTTTTCTATATTGATTGGGGTTTCTGGTGTAGGGCCCAAAACCGCACTCGGAATGCTTGCAATGTATCCACTCCCCGAGCTCGTGCGCGCTATTCGTAGCGGAGATGCAAAAGCTATTTCACTCGTCTCTGGTGTCGGCAAGAAAACTGCCGAAAAAGTAGTGATCGATCTCAAAGACAAACTTGCTGCATTTGAAAGTGCGGCATACAGCGACACCAACGAGCTCGTCGAAGCACTCCTGTCGCTCGGCTTCAAAGATCTCGATATTCGGACAGCACTCCCTTCTGTGGATACAACTGTCCCCCTCGAACAGCAAATCACCCTTGCACTTCGAGAACTCAAGAAATAAACTACTTCTATGCATCCTGAACTCAAATGGTTTCTTATTCTCCTTGGATTTTTATGGCTTGCATGGGTTGCTACCGGTGGCCCCGACCGTGTAATGATCAATCGAGAAAATCCATTTATCCAAGAAGCCTATGATGGTGGTGAAGTCTATGGCCCAGACGACTTGCGTCCCACCTCTCGTTAGCGATCAAATATCCGAAACAGTGCAACCCCTGCCGCAACCGCAACATTAAGTGATTCTTTCGTTCCTCGCATTGGTATCTGTGCAACTACATCACACTGCGCGAGTATCTGCTCTGGTATACCTCCTACTTCATTACCCACAATACATGCGACTGGCCCATCAACAATGACCTGTTTATAGTCCACGGCATGAGGAGACTGTTCGATTGCGATTATACGTACACCCTCTGATTTGAGTCTTGTGATCAGGGCATCGATACTCTCATACATTTCCCACTCTAGCGTGAGCTCTGCGCCGAGCGCGGTCTTTGCCACATCGCTGCGCGCTCTCCCAAATCGGTCGATCGGGGCAGGTGTGATACTTGATAAGTACACACCGGTCACACCCACCGCATCCGCTGTACGGAAGAGTGACCCTACATTTTGAGCACTCCGAATGTCGTGGAGGATAAGTATTCGATCGTTTGATTTCATATGACTTGCATGGTATAGTTTTGCTACTTTTTTGCAAGGTATACCGCGCAAAAAATGCCCCTATAGCTCAGTTGGTAGAGCAGCTCCCTTTTAAGGAGACGGTCGTAGGTTCAAATCCTACTGGGGGCACAGAAACATAAGTACTGAAAAGGTATTTTAGAAAAACGGACTCAAAACTAAACTATTTCAGACTTCCTTCTCCATCCCTTTGAAATTTAGCTCGCGATCTGTTTTACCACATGAAATTTCTCATGCAAAAAAAAAGCCTCATCATCTTGCAGGATGAGAGGCTTAAAACAGGTGCATGGGATTAGATTATGATGCGACATAAATTAATCTCGCAGGAGCCAAAGGCTCCAAACAAGCGGGAAAATTCTTGGCTTAAACTTATCTGCGACCTGTTAGTAGCATTTATACACTCAAAAACTTTACAGGAGTTCTGTGTCTATCCTATAAGTTTAAAAACTGAATGTCAATAATTTGCAAAAATCACTCTCTCACGGTACCGTAGTAGTATGAAAAAGAAATCAGCATGGAAATGGATCGTAGGAAGTGTTGTAGTGATCGGAGGACTTGTTTCTCTACTTGTAATACAAGCAAATAAACCAGGCAAATATGACACCGTCGCACAATGTATCGCGGACAGTGGTGCCACCTTTTACGGAGCGTTCTGGTGTCCACACTGCCAAGCAACCAAAGCAGTCTTTGGCAAAAGTGCAAAGCTCTTGCCGTATGTAGAGTGTTCACAACCAAACGGCAAAGGCCAGCTCCCTATCTGTGAAGAAGCTGGTGTCCAAGGCTACCCTACATGGCGATTTGCCGATGGTAGTGAGCTCAGTGGCGAACGCAGTATCGCAGAGCTTGCAGCCAAGACCAACTGTACTACAGTACTCGAAGCAATTCCTCAATAACATGTTCAACACCTTTGCATCTCTGGGCATCATTGCCATACAACTTGCGATTGTAGTCGTCATCATAGGATGGATAACGCGTGCTCACTTTGTGCGACCGATCGCAACTCATGCAGGACTCATCAGTGCGGTCATTTTTACCAGTGCAAGTATCATGAGCTTCATCTATCAGTACGGCTTTGGGTATGAGCCATGCCTTTTGTGCTGGTACCAGCGCATCTTTATCATACCCATCGCGATACTCGCATGGACCGCACCGCTGCGCACCAGCAAACTACTACAAAAGCAGATCCTCCTGCTCTCTATTGCAGGCTTTGCTATTGCATTGTTCCACACAATCATCGATGTGTTCCCGACCGGTATCGATGCATGTGGTGCAAGTGGCCCGTCATGTCTGATGCGATACGTGTATGAGTTTGGATACATCACTATCCCGACTATGTCTCTGACTGTACTTGGTGCAGGTATACTGCTCACCCTGTTGGCACAACACTATCCACAACAGTCACTTGTACAGTCTGGAAAATAACGTACAATCATATACAAGGGCTCTTTACGTGTACTAGTGTTGTGTGTCAGTGACACTATCGCACTCTTCAGTACTTCTGTTCTTCCTTGTCGTAGATCTTTTTACATTTTTTACTATATATAAAAAGGCTTTTCCCAAAGCCTTTTTCTTATTGCAATAACACTTTTTCTATCGCGACCTCAAGAGGTGCTCCTGACTGCCACGCACGCGCATGTGCAGTAATAAGTCTTGTGTACAAGTCACGATAGCCTGAGTGTGTCGAATCTTTTGCAATCAAATCTTTGAGTTTCCAATACATAATACCTAGTAGTGCCTCGATCGGATGCTCGGTGAGTGCTGCACGGTATATAAGCCATCTAGTTTTTTTATCTGATGCAGTCAATGCTTTAGTTACCGCAAATATATCTGATTCTTTTTTAGGTAGATTTTTTTTAGGACTCGCATAGATCACAGCACCTGCTTTTTTCAAAGCTGTTACCACTGATGCTGGTAACCCCTGCTCTTCAAACACAAACACTGTTGGACTAGCCACAAGTGTTGCAATAGTTTGTGGTGTACAAGTATCTAAAGATGATTCAAGTGTGTACACCGCGCGCACTATAGACGGCCCTATTGTAAACAGAGACGGATATGCAAATTGTTCAAGATCACGCACAGTACCAACTGTGTCATCGTACTGCAAAATTTCAGTATTTCCATACGGTGCGAGTACCTCAGTTAGTGTTGCACGCCTCACTTCGTATTGATCAGAAAGTATAACGATAATCATTTAGAAAATTTTAGGGACACGTGATTTATATGTTTGATACTGCGTGCCATAGGTACGATCAAGTATCGCCTCATACTTACCAAAAAGTATGTTTGAAATCAAATACCCAACCATAGTCACCGCAAAAAACACCAATGACCCCGATACTATCGTGTACCCCGTTACCAAAAGTACGAGTCCTAGATGGGTAGGATTACGCATATATCGATATGGTCCTCGGAAAAAGTACATCTCATCAGCGCCTGGTGATCGACGTGACGTGTACTGTGCCCATGCAATAATGATTCCTCCGAGCCCAAAGCACACAAGTGCTACTGTGCTCGCATACGGGAACTGCTCCATGCGAAACCCGACAAGTGTGTCCGCTAAAAGTCCTCCAATACTAAAAATAAAATAAGAAAAATATGATCGTGCAAGAGTTGGTTGGATGGATTCGTGAGACATATACAATGTTATTTAAGTTCGTCGAGTCTATGCCCTATACCTGTTGATACAGTTAATGGTACTGCTGGTATCGTAACAGGAATCGGACTACGCGCAAAGACCGCAGTCATTGCAGTAGTGATAATACGCTCAGCTTCAGCCGCAACTTCTTCTTCTACTTCATAAATAAGCTCGTCGTGAATCTGAAGCGTCAAATGTACCCTATCAAGTAACCCTGCGGCACGAAGATCTTCCTCAACAAGAATAATGGCGATTTTTACAATATCAGCACTTGTGCCTTGTATTGGCGCATTGACTGCCATTCGTTCTGCAAATGCTCGCACAAATGGCGCACCACTCGTGATCCCTGGGAAGTATCGTCGCCGACCAAATATAGTCTCCGTATAGCCATGCTCTCGTGCAAATACTTTGGTTTGTTCGATATATGCTTCGATTGTCGGAAATGTTTTGAAATAGTTGCTGTAGTACTCTGCTGCTTCCGCACGAGAAGAACCAAGATTTTTCTGAAGCGCACTAACCCCCATACCGTAGAGTATGCCAAAATTGATCACCTTTGCTTTTCGGCGCATGTCGTTAGTAACAGCATCTGGTGTAACCCCAAACATATCTGCCGCAACACGTGCGTGAATATCTTGCCCACTAGCAAATGTCTCCAAAAGACGTGCATCTCTTGAGAGCATCGCAAGAACACGAAGTTCAATCTGTGAATAATCACTCCCAATAAAGACGTGCCCAGGGCGTGCTACAAATCCGTGACGAATCTCTTTACCACCATCGCCTTTAATAGGAATGTTTTGCAGGTTGGGATTGGTTGAAGAAAACCTCCCTGTGGTAGTACCGTGTTGTACGTATGTCGTATGTACTCGCCCGTCACCACTGGCATGTTCGAGAAGTGCTTCAACATATGTACTCAAAAGCTTCTGTGTTTCTCGGTACTCAAGTATGTAAGATATGATAGGGTGATCATCTACTAGAGATTCAAGTGTTTCAGCGTTGGTAGTATATGCGCCACTTGCCTTTTGTTTACCCTTAGGTTTGAGTCCGAGTGTACCGAAGAGAAGTTCAGAGAGTTGTTTTGGTGAGTTGAGGTTAATCGATACTCCTGTATGTGTTGCTACTGTAGCTTCAATACTGGCAAGCTTCTTTTTCATATCTTGCGCAAGTGATTCGAAATACGGTTTGTCGATAGAAATTCCCCACTCCTGCATACGAGCAATCAGTGGAATAAGTGGTTCTTCAATCTGGGTAAACAGTGCGAGAAGTTGTTTTTTTTCAAGTTCTGTACGTATGACATCATATGCTTCCGCAAGAGTTTTCTTTCGAGTACGTTCAAGAATAGTATCGTATGTAGGGTTAGTGGTTTCACTATAGAGCACCCATAGTGCAATCGATGCTTTTCGCAAAATGACGTCATCAACTTCTTCAGTGGGACCTTCGGGGGTAAATGCAAAAAGTTTTTGAATACGTGGCACAAGTGAGCGAAACTCATATTCAACAAGAAATGCCTGCATTGCTTGTTGTGTGACCGATTCTTTATATACCGTCGACGGCATCTCATATGAAACAGGTGCGTCATGCCTGATTGTTGCAAGTGTTTTTGAAAAAAATGCATCGTCTTTGTGCTCGCGTAGAATACCAATGATTCTATCAGTAAGTTTTATTTCTTTGAGTTTGTGATCACTATGTTCAAGTGCTTCGTATAGCCCCTCTATCGAACCAAATGTTTGGATAATAGTAGTCGCAGTTTTCTCTCCAATACCTGGTACCCCAATAATGTTATCCGATGGATCACCACGAAGACCTTTATAATCAACCAACTGCAGTGGTTTGAAACCATAGCGAGCGACTACCGCAGCTTCATCGTAGAGTACTGTATCAGTCACACCCTTTTTAAGCGTAAAGACTCGAACCTTCGTCCCATCTACAAGTTGGAGTGTATCCATATCTCCCGATGCGATAATAATGTCAACTTCTGTATTAGACTTATACTGCGTCACAATCGTACCTATCACATCGTCTGCCTCAAATCCTTCTGCATCAATACATGGAATATTAAACGCTTTAAATAATTCTCGAGATGTTTGAAGTTGTGCGATGAGATCTTCATCTGCCTTTACTCTTCCCTTTTTATACCCATCGTATGCCATGTGTCGAAAGGTTGGCTTGGGTAAATCATATGCCGCAACAATCGCATCGGGTTTAAGGTCTTCGACAATACGTATCACCATAGAGGCGATCCCATAGAGCGCTCCTGTCGGAACTCCTTGACTGTTAGAGAAGTTTGGAAGTGCATGATACGCACGATGAATGATTGCATGCGCATCAAGTATTACCAGTGTTTTATGTTGAGCTGTTTTTTTCATACTATTGCAATATGTCGATCTTCTCCCTTGTGACTAATCTCAAAAAAGGTTGTTGTTGAAGGCAAGATTTGTCGCACTCGTTCAGGCCATTCAATAATAATGAGCGTATTGGGTAGTGCGAGCATGTTTTCAAAACCGAGCGTTTTAAGTTCAGCAATATCATCAATACGGTATGCGTCTATGTGAATAAGTTTTTGCCATCGCGTATCAGTGGTTTCATAAAACTTCGCGATCACAAATGTCGGACTCACTACCTGCTCCTGTACGCCAAGCTCTCGAGCAACCGCTTGAACAAGCGTAGTCTTGCCTGCACCAAGGTCTCCTGAGAGACCCACCACGGTTGCACTACCGTTATGCACAAGAATATGCTCTAGGAATGCGTGCGCGATTTGCGCTGTTTGATCGAGTGAGTACTTAGTATCCATCAGTGGATTCTAACACAAAACTCCCCACCGTTTCCGATGGGGAGTTTGTTGTAGCATGCTACAGAGTTTGTGGTGGAATTATTCCTTTTTTCGGTATATGTTCCGAGCAAGGACAATAAGGGCAAGGATAACGAGAATCAAGAGAAGCCATCCGATGAGTGTGTTGGGAAGGAATGTTCCAAATCCAAACGTACTTGCACCGAGAAGGTTAGGACAATCATCAGAAACCGTAATCAATGAGTACGCAATAGCGTCTTCTTGACCATTGGTTTTTGCATTGGTGTACACCACAGTTGCAGTTGCAACAGCGAGGTTACCACGGATTGCAGTATCGTTGATACGAGCATGAACAGTGACTGTTCCTGTTTCTCCAGGAGCAACACTACCGAGGTCGATCGTCATGGTACGATCTACAACTTCGTAGTTGCCCTTTGAGCTCATCATGTAGGTGATTTCTTTTGGATGAGTAAATCGAAGTACTGTTTTTTCAAGGGTTTGCCCTGAAATGTTTTTGTACGTAATCGTATAGTCAATGTTTCCATTGATACACATACGGTCGTAGTTACTTTCGACACTGAGTTCAAGAAGTGACGGCGCGCTCTGGGATACGACAACATTTCGTACAGGAGGCTGTACAACTGGTACCGTAGTGGTGGTTGTTCGAGTAGTTTGGAATGTTACCGTATCACCATAGGCAGTACCATACTGGTTCTGCACTGCTGCGCGATAATAGTATCGTCCTCCAGGAACGAGTCCTGAAATAAGGTCGCTATAGTACTGTGAGTTGGTACCGCTTGTCATTGACTGAGCGTTGGTACGGTTCCCAAATGCACCACTAGTACCCCATTCAAACCATGCAGTGGTTCCACTGGTAGTTGTGTTGGGTACTGCGATACCGTTGAGACGAGCTTGAGTTCCCCCGAGCACTATTTCAACAGTAGTAATCGCTTGTGGAGCAGTCGATACTTCCGCAGTGTTTACATACACTGTTTCAGTATCAGTCTCAGTGTCACCGTTGTTACAGTACGCACGAAGTGTGTACGTAGTAGTTGAGTACGGACTGACTGTAACAGATCCATCTTCACTTCGATCTCCTGAGAGACCACTAACAGTTACGTAGTCAACATCTCCATTGGTATACCATCGAAGTGTTGTACTAGATCCACGAGTGATCGTTGATGGGCTTGCTGAGAAGCTATCAATATCACAAGTTTCATTTTGGTTTTCTTCATCTACATCAACCGTAAGTGTATCTGTATCATCAAGATTACCATTGTCGTCATACGCACGAAGTGTGTAGGTACGAGTATTAGATGGAGACACAGTACGATCATCATCAGGGTTGAGGTTGCCTGAGACATCCGTGAGTGTCACGTAGTCACAATCAGTCGTTTCCCATGAGAGCTCGACTGAGTCACCTTCGTCGATTGAATAATCATCAGCATCAAAACTATCGATTTCACACTGATCATTTTGGTCATTTACTGAAACAGTAAGCGTATCAGTGTCTTCGAGGTTTCCATTACTATCATACGCACGAAGTGTGTAGGTAGTAGTAGAACCAGGGCTCACTGTGCGACTTCCGTCAGCGTTTAAGTTACCTGATGTTCCACTGAGCAAGACATAGTCACAATCAGTCGTATTCCATCGAAGTACTGTTGAATCACCATCGTCGATCGAGTAGTCATCAGCAGTAAACATATCGATTTGACATTGATCGTTGTTAGTCGGTGTCCCGTCTACACGAAATCGTGCAACGAGCACCCCTTGCTGTCCTGGTGCTACAGTGCCGATATTGAACCCTGAGCTTCCAAAGAGGGCGCTCATGTTCACTGGCTGACATGTACTATTTGCAGTAGGTTTCCAACACGCGTCATTGATAGCCGTGATAGTAGTTACCTCTGAAAGAGTTGCTGTAGCTGTACCAGTCGCACGAGGACCACTGATCGATGCGACTCCTCCGTAAAAGCTTACGTTGGTACCACTTCGACTTGGCTGGATTGCGAGTGTTGTCTCGTATGCCGGCTCGTTACTCGTGTTCTTGTAATAAATGTGTACCGCGAGTACATCTCCCGGCACCGCTGTAGCACTGGTCTGCCAACATCCGTTGATAGGACCAGAACTACAAGGATTTGTTGTTGCGTTCGTCACTGTAACAGTCGGCATTGCACCAGGACTGTTGAAGCTTGACGCAGCATGTGCAGTCAAAGAAACGGTACTAACCGCCACAATGAGTGCAAATACTGTACTAATAATTTTTTTCATATATGTTCTTTATAATTCCACTTATAATTCGACAAAGGTATTATACTATTTTTTGATATAAAAGTCAATACTCTTCTCTTCAGCACCCCTATGGGGCAGCATATAGGTACTAAAGAAAAGAAGGTAGCCTGAGCTACCTTCATGTTTTGATACAAAAGCATTAATCAATACGATACAGCATTTGGATCTGTCTGCACGGGCTTTGCTGTAGTAGTTGTAACGGTCGTACGTGTAGCCGTACCATTAGCTTCAGGATTTCCAGGGTTTGGAGGGTTTTCTCCTGGAGCCAACGTTTGACCAGTGAAAGTGTTTTGGAATACACCATTTGGATTCCGAAACCAGGTATTACCATAGGGTCCTCCTGTGGGAGTAGTACCACCGTTGGTATTGGTTGGGGTATCCCATGCTCCACCTTGACCCTGGCCAGTATTTCCGTAAACAATAGGAGGAGTTTGCCACCCACCATTTGAATACACACCACCTCCGTTATTGACAATTACTCGGCGATTAGGGTTTATTTTATCCCAAATCCAGTTACCGAGTACTGTTCCACCGGTTGCAATGACTAATTTCCCTAAAGCTCCTTCATGCCATTCCTTTCCGTCTTTTTTGGTTACCTTACATGCTCCATCACAATGGTGATGACCCACCGATTCATCGGGTTTTGGTGCAGGTGTTGCGGGCGGACATGTGTTACAAGTAGCTGTCGCTGTGGCTGTTGCACTTGGTTTACTCGTGTCACCCAAATAGTAGATGATAGGCTGTTTTTCGATAATTGTTTCAGTTTTAAGCAAAACAGTATCAGCCTTCTTCGGCTTATACCCACCATCAGGCTCACCGAATGAGATACGAGAATAGGTCAAATTTGCACAAGATACTGGTGCGAAACACCATTCACCTTGATACGCTCCCAGTTCATCGTATTTTGGAACATAACCATCTTTTTCTTCGATAGGTACATCTTTTTGATATGGGTCGCGATTTACAAACTGGAACGGCCTTTTTCCTGCACTATTGAGCTTATTGGAAATCCGTAAAACACCGTAGTGTTTTGCAAAATCCTTTTCAAGTGGCCTGATCTCAGCGGTTTTGATAATCTGCGCTATCTCTTCATAGCTCAGCTCTTTTTTGTAGTTCCTTTGGAACTCTTGTTTTATCAATTTCCTTTGAAGCTCAGGATATTGGAAATAATGGTAGTAAGATTCGTCTCCTATTGCCAGTCCGGCATAGGTGGGCAAAAACTTATCTACATTCTCTGGTTTATTGAACCAGTAAAAGAATTGCGGTGCCAGTGCGGCATGCCATTCGGATTCGGCCGGTGCCAGAGCTGCGGTAGTGATCGGAAAGTGGCGATAAATGGTTGGATCAATTGCTTTTGCGTTTTGTATGGGTCCTACTGTAATCAGTAAGATCGCCAAGATAGAAAGTACTCTTTTCATTCGTATTGTTTTAAATTTAATTTAAAAAAATTGTTGAAGATTTGTTTGTGTATATCATAGCATATTTACTACACATTGTCAACTACCCTTTCCAGAGTCATTTTGTACCCCTTTTTGACCCTCTATAGGCTATACTATGTACACAATGGTTCACTTTGACGAAGAACAGCAGCAAAAACGCTACAAAGAACTCCGTGATGAAGAGGAAGAAAACCTAGTAGCCATGCTCGCACGTGATCGATATGGTATTGATTCGGTCAATCTCATGTCGCTACCTATTGATAACGATGCTATTCGACTCCTTACAGAAAAAGATGCGCGTACACTCGACGTCGGTCCATACAAACTTGTAGGGAAAAAGGTGTCACTTGCAGTACGTTCCCCTCTTGCACCTGGCGCACTCCAAGCAAAAGAAATCCTTGAAAAGCAAGGGTATATTGTCGAATTTGTCATGGCGAGTGAAAAAAGTATAGAAAAAGTATGGAGCCGTTACGAAGACCTCTCGTTTGCGACCCGTACCCGTGCAGGTGGTCTCGATATCTCTCCCGACGTACTGATCGACCTCAGTCAACGAATCAAAACTATCGAAGACGCGGTTGCCGAGATCAATGGCGCGATCACAGACTCTGACGGTGCACATCACCTCTCACGTGTGCTCGAGATCATACTAGGTTGCGGTATTGGTCTGGGTGCATCTGATGTACATATTGAACCAATGGAAGAAGTAGTAGAGCTCCGATTTCGACTCGACGGTGTCCTACATGTTGTTACAACATTTGGTCACGACACGTACAAACAGATCAACACTCGTATCAAGCTCCTCTCAGGACTCAAGCTCACCATTTCAAGCAATCCTCAAGATGGCCGTTTTAGCGCATTTCTCGGTGCTGGAAAAGAAGAAGTGGAAATAAGCTTCCGTACCTCACTGATCCCTGGAGCATATGGGGAAAGTATTGTACTGCGTATCCTCAACCCCAAGTCTATTCGTGTAGGACTCGAAGATCTTGGTATTTCTCCTCCAATGTTCGACATTTTCATGCGCGAGATCCGTAAACCCAACGGCATGATACTGCTCACCGGTCCGACTGGAAGTGGCAAAACCACAACGCTCTATGCCTTTTTGCAAAAGATCTACTCTCCTGAAATCAAAATCATCACCATCGAAGACCCGATCGAGTACCACCTCCCTGGCATCACCCAAACACAGACTGATCACAAAAAGGGATACACGTTTCTTGAAGGACTTCGTAGTGCACTGCGTCAAGACCCTGACTGTATCATGGTGGGAGAAATCCGTGATCCTGAGACTGCCAAGATTGCGGTGGAGAGCGCGCTCACTGGACACCTAGTCTTCTCAACACTGCACACCAACAACGCCTCTGGTGTGATCCCGCGTCTCATCGATCTCGATGTAAATCCCAAAATTCTTGTGAGTGCACTCTCACTCTCGATCGCTCAGCGTCTCGTGCGTACATTGTGCCCACACTGCAAACGAGCACGCCCTATCACCGACGAAGAAAAAACACTTGTTTCAAGTATCTGGGATAGCGCTGTTGCAAAAGGAAAGAACATGGAGCAGTTTGAAGTGAAGCGCGATACAACAACGCTGTGGGAAGCCAAAGGGTGTAGTGAATGCAACAACACTGGGTACAAAGGACGTCTTGGAATATTTGAAGTGATTCAGACGGACGAAAGTATTGAAAAAATAATTGTGGACTCTCCGAGTGAACGCGAAATCAAAAAACTCGCTGATGCACAAGGCACGCTGGATATGCGCGAAGATGGACTTATAAAAATCCTCCAAGGAAAAACTGATTTTGAGGAAGTGAAGAGTGTTGTGGATTTGGATGAGCAAAAATAAAAAATCAGCTTGTACAAGCTGATTTGTTTTTAATTTTTTCCCATATATCTAAACCGATATTACCTAGGAACACAACGAACGGGAGAAATAGTATTGTGTAAAGAAATTTTTCAATCCCAGATTTTTCTACGTTGTAATTACTAATGATAAGAACGGTCGATATGGTCATGGAGATAAAAATTGCTCCAGATTTTCGCAATAGTTTAATTTTACTATGTACGAAGAAAAGAAATCTTATTATTTTTTCCATTATCTCATTTTTTACATGAACAATATTGTTTACTTACCAGGTATTGGTAAAGGCATATAAACTTTTATACGGTTTTCTATGCTTTTTAACTACCTTTGTCTTAGGTTGAGGAATATCCGATGAATCATTTGAATACTTTCCAGAACGTCCCTGGAAATCTTCGGATGGAACAAGTATAACCTTGATTTCAAGCTGAGATAAGATTTCATCAAACTCAGCATCAGTAAGCTTCCGTTGATACAGATTTTCAAACTTCGGACGAAGTATGATTTTGCTCGCCTTCACCTGATCGGCAAAAGAAATAAGTTTGGGGCCCATAGAAATGATTTGAACAACTAGTTGTTCTTTGGGCTTACTTGGAGCCGGTTTTGAAACCTGTGCAGAGAAGTATGCAATGAAGCATAGTACTGTTACTGTAAAAATAAATATCTTTTGCATGAGTTATTTTTTTTGTTTTGAAAGAATGTTGTTGTGGCCTTTTTGTACGAAAAAAGCTCTAATCTCTAAACAGTCCTTATGAATATAGAAAACATAAGTAAGAAAACGTTGTAGGATAGCACCAGTCGGAACCAAAGCGTCCTGCGCGGAGATCTAGAACCGTAGCTGACTGCTTAGAGATTAGAGCCTTCTTGCGATACAATAGGTTTGTGAAACTCTAAGAAGAGTATAGCATACATAAAATATATGTCAACCCCTTTATCTACCCCCTCAAATAAACCCCTCGAAGATCAATTTTCGGATACTGTATTGCGCCCCGGTACCTTTGATGACTACATTGGTCAATCTCAAATCAAAAAAAACCTCAGCATACTCATCGGAGCCGCAAAAGAACGTGGACATTCACCTGAACACATCCTTTTTTATGGACCACCAGGACTCGGCAAGACCACACTAGCGCATGTGATCTCCAAAGAAGTCGGTGCAAACCTCCGTGTAACAAGTGGACCTGCGATCGAACGCGTCGGAGATCTTGCAGCGATACTGACCAACCTCCAACCGGGCGACATGTTGTTTATCGACGAGATCCACCGCCTCAACAAAACGATCGAGGAAGTCCTCTACCCTGTCATGGAGACGGGCAAGATGGATATCATGATCGGCAAGGGTCCAAGTGCGCGCACTGTGCAGCTCGACCTCCCCGCATTTACACTTGTCGGTGCAACTACTCGCTACGGTATGATATCTGCTCCACTGCGCACACGGTTCTCGGGAGGGACATTTCGACTGGAGTTCTACACTCCAGAGGAGATTGCTACAATCCTTGCGCGCTCTGCAAAGATACTAGATATCACACTACCCCAAACAGAGCTCGACGCAATCGCAGGACGCTCTCGCCAAACACCTCGTATCGCCAACTACCTCCTCCGTCGAGTACGAGACTACGCACAAATGCATAAGCGCGATATTGATACCAGTGCAGTACACGAAGCATTTGCACTCCTAGGTCTTGATGAAAACGGTCTCTCACAAAACGATATTGCGATACTGCGCACACTCAAAGACAAGTTTGGCGGAGGGCCGACGGGGGTCAAAAATCTCGCTGCAGCGACAGGTGAAGACGGAGGAACGATCGAGGATGTTGTCGAACCATACCTTATCCAGCTCGGACTCATCGAGCGCACACCTCGTGGTCGAGTACTCACAGATAAAGGTCGTGACTA
This sequence comes from uncultured Candidatus Saccharibacteria bacterium, assembly GCA_964432275.1. GTDB lineage: Bacteria > Patescibacteriota > Minisyncoccia > Phycocordibacterales > UBA9973 > UBA4124. The sequence goes on from CAYSMH010000006.1 coordinate 30,016, forward strand.
TCTCAATGGATAACCTTATCCTCGCTATCGACCCTGGATACGACCGTTGCGGTGTTGCAGTGGTGAAACCAGGGCGACCATCAGAACTGATCGCATCTACCTGCATCGAGACCAACAAAAAAGACACACAAGAAAAGCGACTGTATCAAATATACAAAGAAGTCACTTCATTGGTTGAAATCTATACCCCGACCCATATTGCACTTGAAACACTCTTTTTCTCGGTCAACAAAAAGACCGCGATCAAAGTCGCAGAGTCTCGAGGTGTAATCGTACTGATCGCAGGGCAACATTCGCTCCCGCTTGTGGAACTATCTCCGCAAGAAGTGAAACTCATGATGGCGGGTGTGGGTAATGCTGACAAAAAGCAGGTACAAAAAATGGTCGAACTCACACTCAAGATAGATATTTCAGAAAAAATAGATGATGAGATCGATGCGATAGCACTCGGATTTGCAGCCGCAGAAACACTTCGCGTAAAAACACTTGCAAATAAAAAAACTATTTGATACAACTGAATGCATTACTATTAGTAATTTATACTACGTACATGATGGGAGATGATGATAATGAAATAAAAGTTGCAGATGAAGATATTGCGGATATGCAAATTAAAGAAGTAGGTGACGATGATATCGTAGATGTTGATCTAGAAGAAGAAATAAGTGGTAGCGATGCAGCTTTTGGAAAAGCATTCCCAAAAGAAGACGAGGAACTCCTTGATGATCCTGAAAAAGATCCCGAACTTGAACAATACATGTTTAACGGACTTTACGAATAAAAAATGCCCCCTGTGGGGCATTTTTACTTTTTCTTTTCTACACATTTGGGACACAGACACCCTTTCGGTTTAATGTATTCATTCCAGTACTCTTTACCATAGTCATAACAGAGCTCTTCACCTGGTTTGATATTCTTGATCGCAGATATATACACTCGCCCTGCCGCAGTGTCTGGCTCGCAGTTGGCACGACATGAGTGGTTGATATACCGAGCGGTGTTTTTGCGTGTCGTACCATCAATATGACGGTTCGCAGATGTCTCAAAAAGATATCGCCCTCCACGACGATTCGCCTCGGTTGCAGTGATTACTTCACCAACATACTCGATCACACACTCACCTTTCTTGATCGGTACTTTTGCAAACAGTCCGAGACCATTGATACCACGCTTGACGGCAAGATCCTGAGGGTATCGATATTTAGGAACATATTTTCGTGATGACATACGTGTTCGCATTATACCGTCCACATGGCGTAGATACCAGTTGTCAACAATTTGGTGCACTGTTGCTGCTCAATACCTATTTCTCCATATGAAACAGTACCTTTTACAAAAACATCTGATAGAAGTTCACCAAACGTCCGTGCACTATACCCAGACGCATAGCCGTTGAGTAATACCAACTTTGCCTGAGGTGAAACAAGTTTCGGCAGTAGTGCAATGAGGTCTGTGAGTGACTCTTCGATTTTCCATACTTCCCCCTTGGGTCCACGACCAAATGCTGGTGGGTCCATCACAATAACATCAAAAGTTTCTCCGCGTTGCACCAAACGTTTTACATACCGTAGTGCGTCTTCGCATATAGTACGCAGTGCATCTGGCGCGAGTCCTGAGAGACTCGCATTTTCTTTCACTATTTCAATCGTGCTTTTAGAAGCATCAACATGAGTTACCTGCATACCCGCGAGTGCAGCAACCACACTTGCGGCACCGGTGTACCCAAAGAGATTGAGCATTTTCAGTCCACTATGTTTCTTTCCTAATGTATCTAATAGTTCCCATTGATGTGCATGCTCTGGAAATATCCCTACATGTTTGAAACCTTTAAACGAAAGAATAAGTTTCATATTGTTCCAAGAAATAATCCAAGACTCAGGCGTCTGTGCGCCCACCTTCCATCGTTCACCTTTGTCTGCCCATAAAAACTGTGCGTCCGCATCAAGCCATACTTCAGGAGATTGTTTATACCAAAGAGCTTGCGGGTCTGGTCGATCCAAACATACAGAGCCAAAACGTTCAAGTTTGCGAGCATCCCCACTATCGATAAGTTCGTAATCGCTCCATCCTTTTGTTGTGATATCAATGCGTTTCATTTGTAGTAGCAGCTACTAGTGCGGACTCGAGTGTAGGATGTACAAAAACAAATCCTTTGTCGATGAGAAGTTGTGAACTCACACGCGTACTCTTGGTCAACTCATCAGCAAGCTCTCCAAACATTCGTCGACTTATCCATGACGGAAGCACTCCGATCACGCGTCGCTTGATACTATGCCCTAGAGTTTGCATAAATGTCGCATGAGTAACAACTTCGGGCGCAACTGCATTGATCGGGCCGTGCATCGTAGAGGTCTGTAGTGCAAAGAGATAGGTATGTACAATATCATCTTCGTGAATCCATGGCTGCCAGAAGTCTCGTCGTGTGAGCTTCAGTAGAAAACCAAACTTGGCACTTCGCATAAGCTCAACAAGCATACCACCATGACCAACCACCGATGCAGTGCGCACACAGACCACTCGTGTCCCAAAATTCTCTGCCGCAAGCGCTGCTTGCTCCCAATCACTAACCACATCTGCTAGAAAACCTGTTCCACGTGGCGCATGCTCAGTTAGAACCTCATCCCCACGCTCTCCATAATACCCAACCGCTGAAGCATTGATCAAAATAGATGGCCGACTTGTTGCAGCACGCATACTCTCAACCACATGTCGAGTACTAATGATGCGGCTATCATATATTTCTCGCTTGTACTCTTTGGTCCATTTTTTAGATATTGGAGCACCGGCAAGGTTGATGACTGCATCAGTATGCTCAAGCACATTAAACGGAAGTTCTTGACTCGATACATCACATGAAATGTAGTAGAGGTGCTCATGGGTAAAATGAGGCGCAACCTTGTCCACAACAATCACAGTATCTCCAAGCCCAAGTAGCGCCCGAGAAAGCTGGGTACCAATAAACCCCGATCCACCCACAATCACGATAGTCATACTCCTTTTATAGTATCACGACCTTTATACCGATATTCGGATACACAACAAAAAGCACCTTTTGCAAAAAAGCACATATACGGTAGTATGCGCCGTATGGAAACATTTCTCGATACCGCACAAACAGTACTCATGGCGATACTCAACTTCGCTTTTTTTGTCATACTATCACTTCTCTTCCTCCCCTCATTCTTTATCGTCCAATACCTCCAGAAACCATGGGAAGACGCGATGAAGAAAAATCTCAATATCTAAATGATTTTGATAAATCGGTTTTTGCCGATCTTGTAGGTAGCAGTGTTTGCTACTTTTTTTATTTCTTCATAAGAAATAGTTTCTTTGGTATCAAAGTTGGTGACTGCACCCGCATCTGCAAGTCGTCGGAGCTCTCCTTTTGATGCAACGATTTCCTCTGCAAGTATTACCTCTTCGAGTGTCTTTCCGTGTGCAGCTACTTCTTTGATCGCATCAGTACTTTCTCTTTTTTGAAATGTCGCTACAAATGCTTCTTCTGCTTGCTGTGCATCGTGATGACTGCTGCAGCTTTTTACTATTTCAAATGCAAGCCGCATTTTGATATCACGAGGATTGATACCTTTTTTCAATTCATCAGCAATGTTTGCAACCTGACTCATAGAATAATCAGTACAGAGCTCAAAGCCTGGCACAATCATGCCATCAGTCCACGACATAATCTTGCCGTACATATCGCTAGGTGTATCGGTAAGCGCGATCATATTACCTGTAGTCTTACCCATTTTTGCTCCAGTGTTGTCTTCGAGAAGTTTCATAGTAATGACAAACTTTTCTTTATTTTTATACTGCTTGAGCAATGTTCGCCCCATAAGCATATTGAACAACTGATCGTTACCTCCTACCTCTCCGTCTACATTCATAACAACAGAGTCGTAACCCTGCATAAGCGGGTACATAAATTCATGCACATAAATAGGCTTACCTTCTTCGTGACGCTTCACGAACATGTCGCGCTTCAACATCTGGTCCACTGTCATCTGAGATGCGAGGTCGAGGACTTCAGCAAATTTCATTTTACCAAGCCATTTGTTGTTAAATTTAACCACCGCCGCATTGATACCAGTAAACCGAATAAACTTCGATGCTTGTTTCTTATATAACCTGAGATTTGATTTAATTTCCTTTTCAGTAAGCGGCTTGCGGACCGAGAGTTTATCTGGATCTCCGATACGCGCAGTAAAGTCTCCAATCAAAAAGATGATTTTGTGACCAAGATCTTGGAAGTGCCTAAGTTTTCGAAGAGTAATTGCGTGTCCAATATGAAGTGTTGATGCTGTTGCATCATACCCACAATAGATAGTCAGTTTTTTACCACTTCGAAGCTCCTTTTCGACAAAACCTTTGTTTGGCAATATCTCAGCAACCCCCTTATTGAGCAACAATTCGATCTGTTCGTCCTTGGTCATCTTTTCCATAACTATATGAGGATTGTAGCATTTTGAGCCCGTAAATAAAAAAGAAGCACTTTTAATGCTTCAAAGGGATCATTTTTTACCAAAAACTTTTTTGAAAAGAATGTAAAAGACTCCTACTATTATCAATGCTGGCATAAGTCCAATAAACATATTGGCGATTTTAAGCACTAACATTTTTGCAGTAGCGATCAATTCATCTATATAGACAATCGCCGCAATACCTGCACATATTAGAAAAGTTCGTTTTACGTTTTTGGGTGAACCAAAGAAAAAATCTACTATATGATCCCAATTGTCTTTGGGTTGAGTATTACTCATTGCTATTGATTTAGGTGATTGTTTGAAAGAGCTTTTTGTATTATAAATACAAATAATTATTTGTCAATAATAAAAGCCGCTGGTTGGAGCGGCTTTAATATCACTTTTTCTGAGCAACAATAATAAGATAGGTTGGATAAATATCCCCTCCTATTTGCTCTGCAGCTGGGAACTCTGCACCTTCGTCGATACCGATAAGTGTAAACAGTTTCAAAAATGTCTCGCTTAGGTATTCTTTGAGAGTATGCGATGGCTCGTGCACATTGATTGCTCCGTCAAAGATAATCGAATCGACAACTTCCTTTTTGAAGTAATCCTTCCCCTGCTTTTTCTTTTCGAGAAATTGCCGAAGTGGGTGTACTGTTAGAAATACTATATATCCGCCGCTTCTAAGGAGTCGGTAGGCTTCCTGATATATAGGATCAATTTCTGGTACTGTTTGTATTACCCATTTTGAGGTAATTAGATCAAACATACAGTTATCAAAAGAAGTGTGGGTAATATCTTCAATCCGAATATCGGCATCAACCTGTTGTTTTGCCAGTGTTACCATTTCTTTTGAAGAGTCCACTCCTGCACATTCAATACCGAGAGATTGAAAATAGCTTATTAGATCTCCTAACCCTGAGCCAAAATCTAGAGCTTTGGTTATGTTTTCCTGTAATACCAATTTTAATGCTTTGATAATAGCTTGGGCCGATACTTTATTCATCTCACCATTTGCTATCTGAAATTCTTTTGCTACAAAGTTATATTGTTTATTTAATATTTGTTTTTTCATTTTTATTTGTTTTAGTTGTTTACATTTATGTGTCTGGCCAGATCACACAAACCCCTAAAACTATTTCAATGAACATTCTGTTTCGCTCATTTTTGAGCATCATCAGTCGGACTTTCATTCCGAGACAGAGCTGGGTAATATTTACCCAGCGTTCACATTACTCAATTCGCTTACATTTCCATGAATACGAAAGAATTTCGGAGCACAACACTTCCTCTTGTACACCTTTTGGAACAGAAATGGGAATTCCATCATCAGGAAAACTTTGAAACATTCCAAAATCGTAGGGATCTGAACACATTTGAGCCGCAATAAGAGAATCTGGGTGCTCTTTCATAAGTGCATCAATGTTTTTTTCTAACCAACCATCTTCTCTTTCAGGTAGAAAAGGTATCACGCCTTCTGGTAGAGTCTCTTCTAGTTGAGTTTCAAGTTCATCACCTGGCTCCACTTTAATTTTTTGAAGATAGGATTCTTCTTGCTCTGTGGTAAAGGAAATTATTGAGTGATAAATACTTTTTTCTCCTATTTTCATGATAAATTCAAACTTTTTCATTTTTCGTCTTTTATAAATGATCAATGTTATTTCTAAGATCATGATAGCTCGTATTTGACAAAATGTCAGAAATATTGGATAAAATAGTATTATAGTACACTTTTAGTTTACTATAGGATATACTCTACCTATGCTCCTCATAGCCAAACCAAAGATCAACGAACTCATTGTCTCCCTCCTCTCTCGAGGGCCGGTAGATAGTCTCGAGCTTCTACAACAGGCTCAGTCCCAACTCAAGCTTTCAAAACAAGGCTTTTATAAGGCACTTCGGGAACTTCTGGTGGACGAGGTTGTGACGAAACACAAACAAACGGTGCTTCTCAACACCATTTGGATCAACAAGCTCGACAGCTTCGTCGGGGATGTACAGAAACACTACCTCGCCAAGGCTCAGGAACAATTCCTCTCCCTTTCTGAGGGTGACTCAATGACATTCAAGTTTAAGTCCATCCTCGACCTCGACATTATGTGGATGCACTACTTTTATATGCTTGCAAAACAAGTGGACTCCCCTATCTTGTTCTATAGCTATCACGAATTTTGGTCACTCTTTCGTTCAGACCTCCAGACTCAGATGTATGAATGGATACAAGCAAATAACAAAAAGACCTACTACATCATCGGCAACAAAAATCCGATGGATATCGAAACAACCAAACCACACAAGCAGTATGGGATAGAGATAGCCTATGAAGACAAACCTTCGTTTAGCCCAAATACTGGCATTACAGTGATTGGCGACTATATTTTCAACACCATCATCGACAACACCACGACTCATGCAATCGATACACTCTACACCAAATACCAAACATGGGAACCTGCCGTAGAAATAGAACTCAAAGAAATCATCGACCGCATGCGCCGTTCCAAAGTAGTGATTGAGAGAAATAAGAAAAAGGCCGAGCAACTCCGCAAGAAACTAATGAAGTATTTCGTCTTCTATAAATAACTCCTCCTATACATGTTTGACAAAACTATACCCGTGTATATACTCTGGTATATGAATACCACGACTATGCTAATAAAAACCGATAAAGAAACAAAATTGCGAGCACAAAAAGTTGCGGAGAACCTTG
>CAYSMH010000007.1:0-36084 GCA_964432275.1 uncultured Candidatus Saccharibacteria bacterium
TATGCTGTGGATACAACTATAGACAATTAGTTTGCTATACTTATGTATACAAATGTATTCACAACTTTACAGTACATTCTCTAGACACAAGCGAACACTCGCAGCGCTGCTTTTCGGTGTAGCGTTCTCTGCGGTAGTTGCATATGCAACACCGCCGACGTCTCCATATACTGCAGGCGAGACGCTTGATCCATCATGTGCACCCGGGGACACAAATTGTTCAGTACTCATTATCCCTGATCAAACAGGAAATGCTGGAGAGTATTTGACTACCAATGGCACAACGCTCAGTTGGGCAGCGGTATCTGGGGGAGGATCATTGACAGGCTCTACATCTGGTGGAGGAAGCGAAACATGGCTTGGTGTAGGAGCAGGAGGGGGAGGCGCCTCTACACAAAACACTGTGTTTATGGGTGTTAACGCTGGTACAGGTGCAAGTAATAGTCCAGGATCAGTCTTTATTGGAGGTGTTGCGGGTGCAAATGCTATAAATTCAGCGGCCTCTGTTTTCCTAGGGTACCTTGCTGGTGGCGCATCGGTGAGTGCGTCAAATGCGGTGTTTATCGGATATAGTGCAGGATACGCTGCTACTAATGCATCAGGCTCTACCTTTTTAGGATCTTTGGCTGGAAGTGAAGCAGATAATGCTGCTAATAGTATTTTTATTGGAAGTAATGCAGGGCTTAGCGATACGGTGGACAATACTGCTGGTGGTACACCTGGTGGTACATCTATTTTGATTGGAAATGCTTCATCTACTGGAGGGTTTTCAAACTCTATTGCTCTAGGTACCAATGCAACAAACACCGCAACTAATCAATTTTTAATTGCTCCTGCATACACACAACTCAACATCAGAGGTGTCAACTACACGTTTCCTTCTGCACAGGGCGGCGCAAGTACCGTGCTTACCAATAATGGTTCCGGCACGCTCAGCTGGTCTGCCATACCATCGGTGGTGTCGCTACGTACCAATGGAACAACAAACGGGTCTCAATCAATTCTCAACCTAGTCAGTGGTACCAACATTACATTGAGTGATAACGGAAGTGGCGCTGTTACTATTACTGCTGCAGGAGGATCTTCATTGCTTGGAAGCACATCAAGTTCAAATAGTGAGACATGGCTTGGTGGTGGCGCTGGTTCAAGTAGTAACTCAACAAATGCAACTGTATTTTTGGGATTGAATGCTGGTGCAAATGCTACAGGGGCAACAGGATCTGTGTTTGTAGGAAGTAGTTCTGGACAAGATTCGAACGCTGCAGCAGCTTCTTTTTTAGGACAAAGTTCTGGTAGTGGCGCCGCTAGTGCTGATAACGCTGTTTTTATCGGATATGAATCTGGATTTAATGCGAGTAATGCGGCAGGGTCAGTATTTTTGGGATCACAAACAGGGTCAGGGGCGACAAATGCCCTCCAAAGTATCTTTATTGGTAATAGAGCGGGAGAGGGTGATGTTGTTGATAACACATTTGATGTTAGTGACTACTCTATTTTGATCGGTAACTTAACTTCTACCGGAGGGTTTTCAAATTCAATAGCACTTGGATCAAATGTGACAAATACACAATCCAACCAGTTCATGATTGGGTCATCAATTCGCCCTATCGACTCCACCCGCATCAACGGTTCTGCAGCAACTCAATGTACGATTACTACTGGTACAGGAATCAACTGTACCTCTGATGAACGGCTCAAGACTAACATCACAAGTCTCGACGATGACACGCTCGATAAGATTCGAAATATAGACACCGTAACCTTTAATTGGCTTGCTACACCTGATACCAATGCACAAATAGGTTTTATTGCGCAAAACTTGGAACAATACTTCCCGCAACTTGTCGCAACTGATAGTGATGGGTACAAAGGTGTGTACTACGCACAAATGGCACCAATACTGGTGAAGGCAATCCAAGAACTTGATGTAAAAGTTGATGCACTTGCAGGTATCGATGACGGTACAAGCTTCATGAGCACAATTGCTTCATGGCTTGCAAATGCTGGCAATCGTATCACTCGTATCTTTACTGGAGAGATTTGTCTTACCGATGAGGGTGGAGATAGTGAATGTCTCAACAAAGAAGAGCTCGGTAGACTCAAACAGTTACTAGGAAATGAGAGTCAAACTTCAAATGAAAATAATACAGAGGATACATCAGAAGAAGTTGTAGAAGAAACTTCAGAAAGTACTGCAGATACACCAGCTCCTGAAGTTCAAACAGAAACCGCTGGAGAGGGATCGGTTGTTGAGGAAATACCAGTAGAAGAACCTGTACAAGAAATAGCTCCTGAAGCGGCAGTATAAGCTTGTACTGTAAGGCTATTTGACCATAGTTTTGGTTAGGAACGAAGCCGTATTTGTGATAAAATAGGGTACTAATCCGTATGGCAAAAGATCCTAAAAAAGCAGGCTCCTATGGAGCAGAACAAATCTCTGTCCTCGAAGGTCTCGAGCCAGTCCGCAAGCGACCAGGTATGTATATCGGTACGACTGGTGTTGATGGTCTTCATCACCTAGTATGGGAAATCTTTGACAACTCTCGCGACGAAGCGATGGGTGGATATGCTGATCATATCGAAGTCGTTATCTTGCCAGGCAACCGTATTCGTGTCACCGACAACGGTCGTGGTATTCCGGTTGATGTTCACCCTAAAACAAAAGTTTCTGCTCTCGAAACTGTTATGACAACACTCCATGCTGGAGGTAAGTTTGGGGGTGATGGATCTGGATACAAGGTTTCTGGTGGACTTCACGGAGTGGGTGCGTCTGTGGTAAATGCGCTTTCGACATATACACGTGCTGAAGTTCACAAAGACGGTGCAATCTGGATGCAGGAATATGAAATCGGTGTAAAGAAAGCTGCAGTAAAAAAAATAGGCACCACAAAAAACAACGGAACGATTATTACATTTCAACCTGACCCGACTATTTTCAAAGATACGGTTGTATTTGATTTGAAGACGATCATTGACCGACTTCGTCAGCAAGCATATTTGGTAAAGAAGCTTCGTGTGACGATCATTGATGCTCGTGATAGTGCAGAGAAGATTGATCCTACCTCTGTCTTTTGGTTTAACGAGTTGGGTGTTGAAGCGCCAACAACAACATACTATTTCGAAGGTGGACTCAAGTCACTCGTTGCACACTACAACCGACTTCAGAAACCAATTCACGACACTATTTTTTATACAGAAAAAGAACAAGATAACGTTGGGGTAGAGATTGCATTGCAGTATGTGGATGACATGAACTCACGTATTGTTCCATTTGCAAACAATATCTATAACTTGGAAGGTGGTACTCATATCACGGGTTTCAAGACCGCACTCACTCGTGTTATCAATACATACGGCAAGAAAAATAATCTCATCAAAGAAGCAGACGGTGCACTTACTGGAGATGATGTACTCGAAGGACTTACAGTAGTAGTGTCGGTCAAACTCGCAGAGATTCAGTTTGAAGGACAGACCAAAGCAAAGCTTGGTAGTACGGAAGCGCAAGGTGCTACAGCAACAGTCTTTGGAGATGCATTTTCAACATTCCTCGAAGAGCATCCTGATGAAGCAAAGGCAATGATCGGTAAAGGACTTCTTGCACTGCGTGCACGCAAAGCTGCAAAAGCTGCAAAAGATTCTATCCTTCGCAAGGGAGCACTTGAAGGAATGACGCTTCCGGGTAAGCTCGCTGACTGTCAGGCAAAAGAAGCATGGGAAGGAGAAATATTTATTGTAGAGGGAGACTCTGCGGGTGGAACTGCCAAGATGGGTCGCGATCGTCGCACACAAGCGATACTCCCACTTCGTGGAAAGATTTTGAATGTTGAACGTGCCCGACTTGATCGTATGCTCGGTTCTGAACAGATCAAAAACCTCGTGATCGCGATGGGGACTTCGATCGGAGATACCTTTGATATCGAAAAGATTCGCTATCACAAGATCATCATCGCAACAGATGCGGACGTCGACGGGGCACACATTACAACACTCATCCTCACACTTTTCTATCGATACTTCCGTGCAGTTATTGATGCTGGGTATGTATACATTGCACAGCCGCCGTTGTATAAGATCAAGAAAGGTAAAGAGATACACTACGCATATACTGATGATGAAAAAGCTGCGATTATCGGCACGGCTCCTACTATTGAAATAGGGGAAGGGGTTGAAGGCGCGTCAGAAGAAACAGAAGATGCAGAAGCTGAAGAAGAAGTAAAAGAAAAGAAGCAGGGCAAGATATCAGTCCAACGATACAAGGGTCTCGGAGAAATGAATGCCGAAGAACTCTGGGAAACCACCATGGATCCCGCGCGTCGTGTACTGAAGCAAGTGTCGATCCATGATGCTGAAGAAGCAAATCAAGTCTTTGACATACTCATGGGATCTGAGGTCGCGCCTCGTAAGTCGTTTATTCAGTCTAACGCCAAGATGGCGAATTTGGACGTATAATATATGTCACGTTTTAAGAAAAACATACTCTTCGGTATCGTTGCTCTTGCTAGTTTTTTCTTGGTAGTCTCTAGCGCAAGTGCTGCTACGTATTATTTTAACAACGCGGTAAATACAGACCCAACAGAGCTTGCAAACTATTGGGATGATGCTGAACTAACCGACCCTGCTGATCAATTGCCGGATAATAGTGTTGATGAAATAACTGTGTCTATTGGTGCAACATATAATGGCAACGCTCGATTTAATGGAGGAGCGACAAACTTCGGTACCGTTTCTGGAAATGCTCTTTTTTATGATGCTTCTGTAAACTACGGAGTTGTTACGGGGGACGCTGCATTTATAGAAGATTCTTCGGAATTAAACTCTGCAGCTAGTGTCAATGGGGATACCATACGTCGCTATTATACTACCACTACGACATCTAGAGATTTTCGAGAAAATGGTCCATGGATCGTTATTGCTGATGGAGTAACTGTTGATATCACAAATGCTCGTGAAGACAACACAACGGTGTACCAAACCCTCAATAGCGGCTCTTTCATATATGATACTGATGTCTATTATTTTGGAAATATAGTTAACACATCACCTACTACTCAGGGAAACTATAAGCACAATCAAGATCTTACTCGGTCGGTTTCTCAGTTACCGGATTTTGATGTGGATACAGTGTTCATAGTTGCGGGCGCAACATTTAACGGCAACGCCACACTTAGTGGAGAAAGCCAAAACTTCGGTACTATCACAGGAGACGCTGTGTTTAATGATCTTGCTCAAAATAGTGAAGGCCAAGGTGTTGTTGTAGGAAATGCTACGTTTAATGATAGTACGGCAAACTATCATATAGTCGAAGGAGATGCGATTTTTAATGATGATAGTACCAATGGTGCAACTGTTGAAGGAGATGCCACATTTAACGGGGAAACTGCTTCGAGTAGTGGAACTGTTATTGGTACCAAAACAAGAATCTATACACAAAATACTGCGCCTGGTAATAACTTTTCAGGATGGATCGTAATAGCAGACGGGTGCGTTGTAGATCTGACCAATGCACAACTAACAGGTGCAATAACTCAGACACGTAATGGTGGAAGTTTTATATATCCTGACTTTGAACTTGTAACGATAAATGGGTTTAAAAATACTATAATCCTAAAGTACAATCTTACGATTGATCAGTCGTCCGTGCCTAGCTCAAGTGATTTTGTACTAACTGTTAATGGTACACCGAGGGGTATTACAGGTGTGGCAGTTGAAGACGCGACGGTTGTGTTAACGGTATCACCATCAATTGAATTTAGTGATACGGTTGTGCTGAGCTATATTTCAGGTGCACATCCTATCCAGGTCACTGATGGGTTTAGTGCGGGAAATATTTCTAATCAGAAAGTGTTCATAGGAATAGTAGTAGGACTCAATCCATTTGAGGTTGTTCATCTCAATAGAAAACTTTATACAATTAACATATTCAGCGATTCGGTATCGGTTATTGATCCTGATCTAAATGAGGTTATTCAAACTATAGAAGTTGGAAGTTCTCCACAATATACCTATTACTCAGTTCTTGGAGATTATTTATATGTTAGCAATTCGGGTTCAGATAGCATATCAGTGATCGACACCAATACAGACACTGTTATTAGTACAATAGGTGTGGGAGATTTACCTTTTTACGCTCTTCCTTTGGGTAAAAAGTTGTATGTGGCAAATGCTCGAGACGGCACAGTGTCTGTTGTTGACACAGAAACAAATACGGTAATTACAACTTTATCGGTCGGGGCCTCCGCTTACTTTGTAGCCTCTCTGGGAACAACGGTTTACTCAGTAAATCCGGGATCTGACAGTGTTTCTGTAATTGACTCTAGTACGGATACGATAACTGATACCATTACTGTAGGAAGTGGGCCTAAGTATGTTGCATTTGCTGGTTCTAAAATGTACGTAACAAATAGTGCAAGTGATACAGTATCTGTCGTCAATACGATCAATAACGCTATTGTTGGAACAATTAATGTTGGAGACCGTCCCGAGTATATTGGTATTGTTGGTACAAAAATGTACGTTATGAATCTTTTTAGTGAAACTCTTTCTGTTATTGATACAACATCTGATACGGTGATTAGCACTATACCAATAGGTAGTCCTATTGGTGAGGGACTCGAGTATTCCTACTTTACTGTAGATGGTACGTATCTTTATGTTGTTAATCCTGGAGATGATAATGTAATGATCGTAGATACAATGTCTGATACGGTTATAGACACCATTGATGTTGGAGATGCTCCATACCAAACAATCTTGTTTGAAGGAACAGCATATACCGTTAACATTCATAGTAACTCTGTATCTATTTTTAAGGAAAATGAAGTTCCTTCTCAGCTTCCCGCATTGACTCATTTCTCAACCACCAAATCGTCAGGCTCATACGCAACCGGCACCTCGATCCCCATCACCGCACACTTCAATCGAACACTGGCATCCGGATCCAGTATGACCGTGAAGCTCTCAACTGGTGCAACTGTTGTGTTGAATCAGCGCTCAGGTAGTACTCTTTCGGGTACATATATAATTGAGGCTGGACAAACAACCGCAAACCTTTTTGTTCGACAGGTGATTGCACCAACAAGTGTGTCTGATGGCACATACACCCGTACCACATACAACATCCCACTCTCTGTCGGTGACTTCGAAGGCGAGAACTCATTTGTTGCCCGCAACCTCGGTGATGCCAAAAACATCTCCATCAACATCACACCCGAAACAATCACCGTGGGAGACAACCCATACCAACTCTCAAGCACCATCGGTGGCTTCATCTATGTTGCCAACCAAGGCTCAAATGATGTCTCGGTCGTCAATGCAACAACGGGAGAAGTCGTCGATACGATCGATGTTGGTGAAGAACCATACGGTCTTGCAAACGTCGGCACCAAGCTCTATGTCGCCAACATCAACACAGACGACGTCTCAGTGATCGATACCACCACAAACACGGTCACTGACACCATCGACGTTGGTGTCAAACCATACTATGTTGCTGTTGTCGGTACCAAGGTATATGTCACCAACGGTGCATCAAACTCGGTCTCGGTCATCGACTCCACCACCGACACTGTTATCGAAACTATCCCGGTTGGTTCATACCCTCGTGGTATCAAGGCATACGGTACCGATCTCTATGTTGCCAACTATGGCGACCCTAACTACTCAGGTGGCAACTACATCTCGGTCATCGACTCAACCACTGACACGGTCTCTGACACCATCATCTTGCCTGCAGGTGTCGATGGTCCTCGTGGGGTCAACGTGCTGGGTACCAAGGTATACGTCACCGGCTTCCGATCAAACAATGTCGTGGTGATTGACCCAACAACTGACACGGTCTCTGACACCATCGATGTTGGAACTGGTCCTCGAGGTATCGCAGGTATCGGTACCACCCTCTATGTTGAGAACTTCGACGCAAGCACGATCTCAGTGATCGACACCAACACCAATACGGTGACCGAAACCATTGACGTTGGTTCATCACCATCTGGTATTACGATTATCGGTACCGATGCATACATCACCTCATTCCAAGACAACCGTGTGTACAAACTCGACACCACCACCAACGATCTCTATAGTGGAGCATTCAACGAAAACGAAGAAGAGGAAGAAGAACCAACTCCAACCCCAACCAGCTCTGGAGGAGGTGGTGGTGCTATCCACAACTACATCGTCCCTGACGAAGTTGTCACCTGTCCTCCAGGGCACCTCTTCAGTATCACCACAGGCAAGAAGTGCACCACCACAACCACTGCACCATCTGCTATCTCAACACTCACTCGCACCCTCAAACTCGGCATGACTGGTCCTGATGTGAAAGCACTGCAGCAATATCTCAACAGCAAGGGTTTCACTATCTCTCTCACTGGTCCTGGATCACTCGGACAAGAAACCACTTACTTTGGTGCAAAGACCAAAGTTGCAGTTATCAAGTTCCAGCTTGCGAACAAACTCAAAGGTGACGGGGTGGTGGGGGTGCTTACTAGAGCAGTATTTAAATAAATCTAATAAATAAAATCTCCTCATTTCTGAGGAGATTTTATTTACATGAGAGCTTTTTTGATCAATGCTTTGAGGGTGACGATATGAGAATCCTTGTCTTTTGCAAGTGTTTCCCAAAACACTTTTTCTTCATCAGTCACTGCCTCAGTCATGTAGTTGTGGGTGATGCGCCACAGACTCTTGGACTCTTGGGTGAGCTGATGCATAAGGTTGTATACATTGTTTGTTTCCATACGGTCAGTATAGCATGTGCGTGATACACTACTAAATAGCATGAAAGTTTCGGCGCCATATCCGACCCCTAAAAAACCTCGCAAAAAAAGCGAAGCAAAAAAACCAGTAGTTGTTGGCGATATTGCACGTGTCCCCACAAGTGATATATCGATGAGTCGCGTGATCGACCTCAAGAAAAAGCTCCCTGCGATCCAGATCAACATGTCTCAAGTCAAAGACTGGTGGTTTGCGCACCAGCACAAGTTTTTCGTCATCACGGCAGTGCTCGTCGGAGCATTGATACTGAGTTCGTTTTCTACGGGACATGCATCGATTGCAACATTTCATCCATCGTCATGTTTAGGAGATTGGGAAAAGGCAGAGAATGCAACTGGTGTACCAAGTATTCCTCCAGAGTCGAGCGCTACAGATTTCTCACTCGAAAACTCTGCTCGTATGCCAGCGAGTGTGTCATCTATATATTGTGGAGGATTTAAGGGCGAGATACCTGAGTATACAACTCCGACTGCATTCAAGCTCACACTGTCATGGTCAGTAGAGGGAGAGGAAATAGAGAATGACACAGAGACGGAAGATATATTTGATGTACCTGCGGGAGGTATCGTGATCCCTGCACCAGAGCCTTCTACCGATGAAGCGCCTTTGGAAGATGTAGACACTGAAAGTGTGGAGGTACCCGAATCTAGTCCCGAAGAGCCAGTAGTAGAAGAAGTACCAGAAAACACAGAGACACTTTCGTTATTTCAACGTTTGTTTACACAAACAGTATTTGCACAAGAAAGTGAACCAGTGTCTGTACAAGAGGCAGTCTTGGAAGTAGTAGAGGAGGCTGAAGTTGCACCTATAGAAGATGAAGTTGTTGTGCAAGATAGTGAAGAGGTGCAAGAAACAGGAAGTACTGATGAGTCAGTTGAAAGTAGTGAAGACAATGAACAAGAAACCATTAGTACAGATGACGATAGTGGCGAACAAGAAACCGTAGAAGAAAATAATGATGAAGAAATAAATGAACAAGAAACAATAGAAGAAGTTCCAGCAGATGCGTTTATGCAAGTGGAGTACACACTCGATGGTACAAACTGGAAGTCACTCGGTGTGGTGGGTCGGAGTGAGTGGGCACGTGCATCATTTGATATTCCACTCGAAGGATGGGAAAACCTCGACAACCTCCAGGTCGCACTCAAGGCACTGCCGACATTTGATACACCACCTGTTGTATATCTCGATGCCATGAGTATCGATGTGGAGTATACCGATCTGGCGCCTGAGGGTACTCCGCCAACAGTGATGATTGAGCAAGATACAGATTTCGTACAAGGTAAAAGTGATTTCACGCCCACAGAGACGGTTACATTTGATCTTACGACCCCAGATCTCACTGTTGAAGAATTGAAAACATTGGTAGATGAAGGAAAGGCGACGATCGTCAAAGACACGGCTGGAGTACTCGGCGAAACAGTACACGATCCTACAGTCACAAGTCAGGTTGAACAATCAGTCGATGCGATCAAAGATGTTGCGGAAGAGACAAAAGAGCTGATCGAAGCAGCTCCCGCTGAGATCACACCTCCCCCTATAGAGACAGTTTCGTTGTTCAAAAGACTACTTGGTACTGCCACTGCACACGCAAGTGGCGCTACAGTTTCAGCGGTTGTTGTTGATAGTCAGGGTGAGTTGACTGACATTGTCGCAAATGTAGTGATTGATCCTACTACAGGCAAGCGTCGTGTCGAAGTCGAACAACCGCGAGAATTTCGACCTGGAGTGTATACAGTTCGTGTCACATTTACGACACCAACTGCGATTATTGTTTCGACCCAAGACTTCACGTGGGGAGTACTTGCGATCAACTTTAACAAATCAGTGTATGTTCCTGGAGATGAAGCGTACATACATATGGGCGTGCTCGATGAGCGAGGTCACACTATCTGTGATGCGGATCTTGATCTGACGATCAAGTCACCTAGCGGTGCAGTGGCCACACTTTCCACTGATGATCAGAGTATTGTACGTGCACCAGAGTGTGGTCCCAACAATGTCATCAGTGTACCTGACTACTACGCATACTATACGATCCCAGATGTGGTTGGTACCTATGAACTGAAACTCACTGCACAGACAATCAATGGAACAAAATCAATCACCGATACATTTATAGTGCAACCAACTGAGCCATATAGTATAGAGCGTACTGGACCAAGTCGTATTTACCCAGTCGCACTGTACCCGATGACCTTGCGAGTACGCGCAACAGAAGCGTGGAGCGGTACGATCACCGAACAAGTCCCCGAAAGTTTTGAGATATCTCAGCCACAGCAAAGTATGCCGTATGAGAGTGTGTCGGTGGCAAATGATATAAAGACAATCTCGTGGAACGTCTCGCTGTCACCTGGACAAGAAATGTTGCTCGGATACTACTTTGATGCGCCCGATGTGAGTCCGGAGTTTTACATACTCGGCAAGGCAGCATTTGTTGATAGCGAATCAACGACAGTGTTTACTGAGTCGCGCAACTGGCAGATCGCATCTGATGCTGCGTGTAACGCCACAGGATCAGGAACATGGAGTGCTACCGCCAATTTTCTCAACTGTACGGGTGCAGCATCTGGTGGAGCTGGTACCGGGCTTCGTCCTGGACCTGCAGATGCGCTCACGATCAACTCAGGAGTTTCGTTGACAGTAGATACAACTGCAACTATTACGTCACTTGCATTTGCAGCATCTACTGCAGCGACATCTGTAACTATCAACAATGGAGTTACACTTACCACAACAGGTACTACGACTATTACTTCTCCTGGAGCTGGTGGAACCAACAGTATTACTGTAGGCGGAGGCACGTCTGGTGGTTTGTCTACAAACGGACTTTCTATACCTGGAAGTAGTACTGCAGGACGTTTTAGTACACTTACTCTTTCTGCGGGGGGCACACTTACATCGACAAATGGTATCACGTTTAGTGGTACGGCAGCACAATCACGTTTTACAAACAGTGCTGCGGCTACCATTAACCTCACTGGTACATTTAGTAGTGGAGGAACAGTAACTATCAATGCAGGTACAGCGATTAATGCCACTGGTACAGTAACACTGAGTCGTGCGACTTCTTTTGGAATACTCAATGTAAACTCAGGTACTACGACAATGGGTGCTGTTGCGATCACGTATGCAGGACTTGTGACAGTTGCAAACGGCGCAACACTGACGACCTCGAGTGCCACCGGTACCAAGACATTTAGTGCAGGTATTACTGTGAATTCTGGTGGAAGTTTCGATCTTTTGACCGGAAGTAACTTTGCATCGGTCACAAGTTTTGGGGGAAATATTACTGCAAACGGAACAACATTTCGTACTGGTAGTGGTACGGTGACACTCACTGGTACAGGGACACGTACCATCTCTGGTTCGGGTAATGCAACACTTGGTGGTACCGTCACTATCCCGACCAACATGACACTCACCAACTCCAACACCAGCACTGTCACGATGGGCGCACTCACGATCGCAAGTCCGACTGCATCAAATGGACTCTCACTGTCTACAGGATCAACCACAGTTGTAACAGGTACGCTCACGTATACGGCTAATGCAACCGCAAACACGCAGACGATTACAATGAATGGTACGGCAAACATAAGTGTAAACGCACTCACGATCAACCGACCGACTTCAAGTGGTCAATCCAATATTACTTGTGCAAGTGGTGCAAGTGGTACATTTGCAACCACAGGTGCCGCGACTATCAACGGTGCATCCACTGCAACCGCTACGGTAAACGTGTTGATGAATACTTGTAACTTCACCGCGGGAGGATTACTTACTATTGCCGGGGGCTCTACTGGTGGCAATATTACATTCACTACAACCACTGGCGTATTGACAACAAGTGCGGGTATTACATTTAGTGGTACTGCTGCGCGCAACAATCTCAATGTGGGAAGTGGAAACTTCAATCTTACAGGTACATTTGGTTCTGGAGGAACAGTGACTATTGATAATGCAAATACTCTTACTACGTCAGGAACCGCTGCAATATCGGGTGCGTATACGATACAGAATTTTACTGTCGCATCTGGTACTACAACACTCAACAACGTTGCTATTACATTTGCAGGCACCACCTCAGTTTCAGGGTCACTTATCTCTGGATCTGCGACAGGACTTAAAACATTTACTGGACCAGTCACTGTCAACTCTGGTGGAAGCTTTGATCTTTCTGCATTTGCAACGACCACTCGGTTTGATGGGGATATTACTGCAAGTACTGGTGCGACAGTGTTCAACTCTGGTACTGGTACAGTAACATTTGGGACTTCATTAGACATTGGGGGTACAGAAAATATGTCATTTGGTGGTACTGCCACGATCAACTCTGGAGTCACCGTGACCAACTCCAGCACCAGCACTGTCACGATGGGCGCACTCACGATCGCAAGTCCGACTGCATCAAATGGACTCTCACTGTCTACAGGATCAACCACAGTTGTAACAGGTACGCTCACGTATACGGCTAATGCAACCGCAAACACGCAGACGATTACAATGAATGGTACGGCAAACATAAGTGTAAACGCACTCACGATCAACCGACCGACTTCAAGTGGTCAATCCAATATTACTTGTGCAAGTGGTGCAACTGGTACGTTTGCATCTAATGGAGCGATGAGTTTGCAGGGTGCAAACACAGGGATTACTGGCAGTCTCAATCTGTCGATGAATGATTGTACGCTTTCGTCAGGCGGACTTATCACATGGGGTGGCGTGACTGGTGGAGGAGATATTAATGTTAGTTTTGATGAAGGAACTCTTACTGCTGGTGCAGGTATGAACTTCGTTGGGGTTGCACTTGGAAACAATCTTACAATGGGACCCAATAGTACTATTAACTTAACCGGGACTATACCTGCTAATGGTACATTGATTATTGACCCAACTAGTACACTTGTTGCAACAGGAACGTCTGCGGTAAATGGAGCATATACATTTGGTAAGCTCGAAGTTCCTTCTGGAACATTCTCTCTTGGCGGTGCAGCGATCACATTTGCGGGTACTACTAATATAGATGCAACGTTGACTGCAACTTCTGCAACAGGGACAAAGACATTTACCGGACTTGTCACAGTCAATAGTGGAGGAGTGTTTGACGTATCTGCATCTGATCCATCAGTATCATTTGGTGGAGGTATTGTGATGGATGGTACGACATTTGATACAGGTTCTGGTGGAACAACGTTTACTGCAACACAAACTATTTCAGGAACACAACCGATTACAATAGGGGGCACCACAACGATTGATGCAGGTGTTGTAGTAACCAACAACAACACAAGTACAGTTACGTTTTCTGGAAATGTAGCTGGAGATGATAGTGCGTCTGAGTTTGCAACAGGATTAGGTTCTACGACAGTATTCGGTGGGGCAGTACTTAACACTGGTGTGCTTACTCCTTCTACAAGTGCACATACGATCGAGTATGCTGGTGGTACACAAAATATTAAAACACCATCGACCAATCCATACTACAACCTGACCATATCTGCCGGAGGAACCAAAAGTCTCACAGGTCCTACCTCGGTAACTGGTACCACAAATATTTCTGCTGGTACGCTCGATGCAGTTTCTGGTCAAGACTATCCACTTTCTACAGGTAGCATTAGTATTGGGGCAAGTGGAACCTTCACTCCCCAAAACTCAACAGTTACAGTCACAACCAACTGGGCAAATGCCGGCACATTTACTGCGGGTGGTTCGACTGTGCTGATGAATACTGGTGCGACTGCGATAGTGTCTGGTTCAACCGATTTTTATAATCTGACAATTACACATACTGGTGTAAAAGAAGTGAATTTTGAAGCAGGAGCAACGTTTGGGATTACAAACCTTCTTACAGTTACTGGCTCATCTGGTGCTCCAATCAAACTCTACTCAACCGCATCGCCGACTCAATGGATTATTCATCCGACTGGCACTGCAAGTGTTGACTATGCTGACGTGAAAGACAGCGCTTGTGCTGGTGGTTCGATTGCGATCATGCCAAGCAACCTTACCAACTCTGGCAATAACGGTACGTGTTGGGTCAATGCATCTATCACGTTTGCTATTTCTGACAACAGTATCGGATTTGGAGCACTGTCGTCGACAGCCGCTCGGTTTGCAACCGGAGATACAACAGGTGATAGTACAGAGACAGAGGCACACACGATTACTGTCAGTACCACTGCGCCATCAGGATATACACTTACCGTTCGCGGGGATTCTCTCGCAAAAGTCGGTCACACCATCACTGCGATCGGAGGCACCAATACAGCATCAAGTGTAGGTACTGAACAGTTCGGATTACGGATGAATGCAAGTGGGGGAAGTGGCGCAGTGTCTGCGCCGTATGCAGCAAGCGGATTTGCATATGATGCAACAAGTACGACATCAAGTACAGTTGCCAGTGCACCAACAGGAGATGGTATAGATACGGTATATTCAGCTCGCTATATGTGCAACATAGCGCCAGTGACACCAGCAGGTAGCTATGTAACAGATCTGACATATGTTGTTACAGGCAACTTTTAGTCAGTATCCACTAGACGCATATAACTCCGACAGGTATACTTCTACGTATGAAACATAAGATCTATACTATCGGCCGACTATTATTGATTGCTGTTGTACTTGTAGCAACAAGTCGACTTGATTTTATTGCTGAAGCTGCGTCAGTTTCATCGTTCAAAGATACGATGTCGACACAACTTCCAAGTACTACCGCAAATCACACAGTACAATGGACACTTGTAGGTGGAGACACTATTGCTACAGGAGAAACATTTGCGATTGATTATTCTAACTCAGATTTCACGCTCAACTCAGCGGGGAGTTGGCAGACATCTGATTTTGCGCTTTCTGACGGTACTCGAAGTAGTCAGGCACCAGTGGCGGTAGGAGCGTCTCCATCCTGTAGTGCGGGTGCCAATAACTATACTGTTACGATCGATACAACCAACAACACCTTTACGATTACTACCTGTGCGAGCTGGAATGCATCAGGTGCAAATGCTGCGGTGACATTTTTGATTAACGGTACAACCGCTTCTGGTACTGGAACCATGACTAACGGTTCTGATGTGAACTCTTCACAGGTCACGCTTACTCAATCCAATGGAGACACTGGACTTGCTGCGGTTGCGATCGAAACCAACTCAGTTGTGAGTGTTACTGCAACCGTGAACCCAACACTTACATTTTCAAATGACGATGCGGCTATAGGCTTTGGTGCACTTTCTTCAAGTGCAGCAACGTATGCAACTGCAAACGCTGCGGGGTCAGGCTCAGATAGTGTTGCACATACGATGACTGTCGGGACAAATGCAACAGGAGGATATGTGCTTACGTACAACGGAGCGACGCTTACATCTGGTGCTAACACTATAGATGCTGCAACTATCAGTGGTGACGCAAACGGCACACCAGGTAGTGAACAGTTTGCAATATCTGGAGAGCTCACTGGCTCTGGTGCTATTGCATCTGGATATGACAACGGCACACCGGACTGGAACTTTGTAGCATCTACGACCACGACACTTGCGTCGCACACCGCACCAGCAAGTGATAGTGTTGCGATGCACTATCTTGCAAATATTGCAGCTACCACACCGGCTGGTTCATATACGACCTCTATTACTTACGTAGCAACAGGAACATTCTAAACATTGTATGAAGTATTCACTCCGCAGAATATCGTGTATAGCTGGACTACTCAGTTTCTTTTTTTCTGCTGTATCAGTGCACGCACTGACTATTACCCCGGTACGTATTGAGATCAAGGGGGATCCAGGGACGACACTCACCGAAGAAATGACACTGATCAACGAGCAAGATGCGACGATTACGTACTACTCTTCATATGCAAACTTCGAAGCACAGGGAGACACGGGGAGTCCTGCATTTGTAAATCCAACTGAAGGTCTGGGTACATGGATGAAGACAGCAGATTCTGTAACCCTTGGTCCAAAAGAATCAAAAACTATTTCAATCGCAATCACTATTCCATCAAACACTACACCGGGCGGTTATTTCGGAGCTATATTTTGGGGTACTGCACCTGAGAGTACGACACCAGGTGAAGTAGCGATCAGTGCCAAGACCGGTATGTTGGTGCTTCTTTCTGTAAATGGTGAGGTCAAAGAAGCGGGAGGTCTCGTAGATTTCCAAACAAAAGAAAAGGCATTTTGGTACAACACATTACCTGTTTCTTTCGAATATCGATTCCGCAACGACGGTGGAGATCGCGTCAAGCCGTCTGGTCTTATCAAAATCCGCAACATGGTGTATTTGCCATCAGACAAGATCGACGCAAACCCTGTTCAAGGAAATGTTCTCCCGAACAGTACTCGCAAATTTACAACAGATTGGATCAAGCACCCTGAGTCAGATGATGCACCACTTGCAACAAGTGCAATGGGGAAGTTTTTCCATAAGGTAGGGTACCAATGGCGCAACTTTGCAGTAGGGTTGTATTTTGCAAAAATTGATATTGCATATGGTAGTCAAGGCCAACGCGCAACTGATACCGTAAAATTCTTTGTATTCCCGTGGCAGTTACTTATTGTTATTGTTCTCGTATTGTTTGTACTATGGAAGGGTGGCAAGAAACTCTTGCATGCATACAATCGGTTCATTATCTCAAAGGCTCGTGCAGGGACTGCAGAGTCGTTTGATGAATAATATTACTTTTAGAGGATATATTTTTACAATCGTGCTCTTGCTTGTGGGAGCGGTTGCTCGTGCAGACACTCAAAACGTGACTATATCAGCACAGGTCAACAACGGTATTGGTGGCGGAAGTGGCGGGGGAGGCGGAACGTCTCCGACTGAGGTTCGTTTCTCAGGTATGGGGTATCCGAGTTCAATGATCTACATTGTCAAAGACGGTACGGTTGTTGCAACGACAGTGGCTGCGCCAAACGCTCAGTTCTCAGTAACGGTGTCTGATCTTGATCCGGGTTCGTATGTGTTTGCGGTATATGGAGAAGATGGCGATGATCGCAAATCAACCTCGTTCTCATTCCCAGTGTTTGTGACGAGTGGTACATCGATCAGTATCGGCGGTATTTTCTTGTCTCCGACGATCGATGTGGACAAAATACAGGTCAAACAAGGCGAGCCGATCGGCATCTTTGGGCAGAGTATTCCTGATGCAGAAGTCTCGATTGTGGTGAACTCAGAGACACAACACATTCGTCGTGTAAACACTGATGAAGGTGGTAACTACTTCTTGCGCTTTGATAGTGCGGTGCTTGAGTATGGAGAGCACACGACTAAATCTGCGGCGATTGAAGAAACTGATGTGTCGTCATTTAGTGACCCTGCAGGATTTCGTGTGGGGACTGTCACAATCGAAAAAACAAAAGCAGGCTGCGAGGCGCTTCGCGGAGATCTCAACTGCGATAGCAGAGTAAACCTGGTCGACTTTTCTATTATGGCGTTTTGGTATCGACGTACTGGTGTACCTGTGAAAGTCGATCTCAACAGTGACGGCACGGTGACACTCATCGACTTTTCTATCATGGCGTATCACTGGACAGGATAATATATGAAATCATTTTTTACACTCATTGTCATAACATTTCTACTCCCTGCGGTTACTCATGCAGTGGTTGTATCTGCAGTACCACCAACAGACACTATTGGAATCCAACAACAGTTTTTTATTGATGTGGTTGTTGACACTGAGGGTGCACCGATCAATGCTGTTGAATCTGTTGTTCGGTATACACCACAAACACTTCGACTTATTCGGATCGAAGACGGGCAGTCGATCATACCACTATGGATAGAGTCACCACCCGATGAACTGGGAACTGTTTCGTTTGCAGGGATTATCCCCAACGGATACGCGGGCACTATCGATCCGTTTGATCGTGAACGTGTACTACCTGGTGTGCTCGTGCGACTCGTATTTGAAGCGGTGGCTGCGGGGACTGCAACTGTCAGTACTGACGCAACTGTTACGAGTAACGACGGACAAGGTACCGCTCAAGCACTCCCAAGTGTCGCAACTGCATTTCGTATCACAGAGACTCCATCGTCATCAGTGTATCGTTTTGATGATGTCATCGCACCGACACTGAGCGCACAGCGTGTACGAGATCCCAATCTCTTTGATAACGCGTACACACTCATCTTTGATGCACAAGATAAAGAAAGTGGTGTCGCATATGTTGAAGTAAAAGAAAAAAAACGTGAATGGAAAAAAGTAACAAGCCCATATCGCTTGGAAGATCAGCGAGATGACGCTACACTACAAGTACGAGCATTCGATAACGCACGCAACATGACAATGATAACGATCGGAGATATACAACCATCGTTTGCACAGCTCGCATTTGCAGCCTTTGTACTCATTGTTGGGTTCCCGCTCATGGTGTTGCTCTATAAACGCTATGGTTATAAGAAATAATATACGTGCTTTATTTTTCTGCAGTCTCCTAACATGGTTTGTTGGGGGTACTTTTGCGCATGCAGCGACACTACAGATCGTGCCATCAACGAGTACATATGCGGTAGGCGATACAGTACGGCTACGTGTTGCAGTTTCTAGTGACACGCAGGCGATCAACGGAGCATCGGTCAACGTATCATTTCCTTCGGATATGCTCACACTGACGAGTATCTCAAAGACTGGTTCGATCATGACACTCTGGGCCCAAGAACCGACGTATTCCAACAGCGCAGGTACTGCTTCATGGGAAGCGGTCGCACTCAATGGCTTTAATGGCAAAGATGGCACACTTGCAACACTTGTGTTCAAAGCAAAAAAGGCCGGTAAAGCGACTGTTGCGATCAACACGTCTACCGTGCTTGCCAACAACGGCGAAGGTACCAACGTTCTGACATCTAAACAAGGTGGCACGGTCACAATCACGACAGCACCTGCGCGTGTCGATCAGCCGATCGTGCCGACCGATGATGCACCAGCACAGGTTGCCGATACTATCACCATCGAAGAAATCAAAAAGCTCGATGCAAAAAGCCCCAAAGCACGTTTCCGTGTGACAACCCTTGTGCCACAGTTCCCACAGGTCTATGACGTACAGATTGATGACTTGCCACTGATCACGTGGACTGATGACGGCACCAACATTTTTGAAACACCAGTACTTGCGCGCGGTACTCACTTGATCAAGTTCAAGACGATCACTGCAAGCGGTACGACACTCTCAGCGTTTGCAGACTTCGTCACTGACAACTTGAACACTCCGATCATCACTGACTACCCAGTCAACGTCTTTGCGGGAGAGTTTGTTGTACTCAAAGGTATCGCTGACCCCAACACCACAATAGTCTTTACGACGACTCGTCAGCCATCACGATTCCCACTACTGACACGTCTCACGGGGGTCACAGGTGATACTACTCCACGTGAGAGCACTATAACTACCAACGAAAAAGGCGAGTTCAACTACATCTCGCCAGATCGAGTAGAGGCAGGTACATACTCTATCTATGCACGAGCACGCAGTGAAGGAGGGCTTGAGAGTATGCCTACGGTACCTGTGCGCGTAGCAGCTCACGCCGATATATTCTCTCGCCTCACGCTATGGTTGACCAATACACTCTCACTTATCGTCCCACTGCTTGCACTTCTGTTTGTATTCTTCTTTATCATTATCTACACTCTCGCGAAGTACAAACGCTTCAAGCGCAAAGTGGCAGCAGATCTCATTTCGAGTGAAAGCGATGTGCGCAAGCGCTTCCAAGCGATCGATTCCGATCTCGAAGAGTACGCGAAACTCTTGATCAAGACCCACACATCACAGCGTCTCACCGACGATGAACGCCAGTCTCTTGTGCGTATCAAACAAGACATCTCTAGCACCGAGCGATCTATATCAGGCGACATCAAACGAACACAGGATCGACTACTCTAATAAAAAACAACTATAAAAACTTGACTTTTTCAATAAGTTAAATATAGTAATTAAAATTTAAATAAACCCTGTATGGATGCAAAAAAAGCGTTTGGTCAAGCGTTACGAGAAATTCGAAAATCAAACAAAATAACACAGAAAAAAGCTGCGCAAAAAATCAAAACAACCCAGGCTGGATGGTCGGCATATGAGACTGGTAAAAATGGAACTAGCTTAGAAATGGTAGTCCAACTCGCCAATGCTGTAGAAGTCTCACCGATTACTTTAATGAAAAAATTTTTGACGTATTACGAAAAAGAGTAAAGCACAAACTGATTTTTGTTTGTGCTTTTTATTTACTTCGTTCTTTTATCTCCTTGTCTATCTTTTCAATAAAATCTTTTTCATTGAGAGTTATTTTTTCTCCATTGCGTATTTCGATCGTGTACTCACCAGACTCGATTTCTTTGTCACCGATGACGATGATGTACGGTGTGTGAATACTTTTTGCAGCATGGATACGCTTGCCGAGAGAGTTGTTGTCGCCATAGAGCTCAGTGCGGACCATATGGGCGCGAAGTGCTTGACGGAGTTCTTGAGCTTTTGCGACGTGAGTGTCTTTCACGGGAACAATAGCAACTTGTACTGGTGCAAGCCATGTAGGGAAGTCTCCACCAAAGTGTTCGATGAGGAACCCAATAAATCGCTCGTGGGTGCCTAGTGGTGCGCGGTGAATACACAGCGGAGTCTTGAGTGCGCCATCAGAGTCAGTGTATGTAAGGCCGAAACGTGCAGGAACTGCAAAGTCGACTTGGTTAGTCGCAAGGGTAAATTCTCGTCCGATTGCGCTCCATACTTGCACATCGATCTTGGGTCCGTAAAATGCAGCCTCATTTGCTACTTCTACAAACGGAATGTTGGAGTCTACGAGCACTTTGCGTACCATTGCTTCGGTCTTTTCCCAGAGCTCGGGTTCGTTGACGTATTTCTTGCCCAGGTGTGCCTTGTCGTGCAGTGATAGACGCATGACGTATTTCTCAATACCAAAGATTTTGAAATACTGGAGATAGAGATCATTTACTTTGCGAAATTCATCTGCAAACTGTTCCTCGGTACAGTAGATGTGCGCATCGTTCATCTGGAGTGCGCGTACTCGCATGAGACCAAAAAGCTCACCAGACTTTTCATGACGATAACATGTGCCGTATTCAGCAAGTCGTAGTGGGAGGTCGCGATAACTCTTTGGTTCTGCTGCAAAGATCTTGTGGTGGTGCGGGCAGTTCATAGCCTTGAGATAGTATTTGCCACCCTCGTATTCCATCGGAGGATACATAGAGTCTTCGTAGTATGGTAGGTGTCCAGAGGTGAGATACATCGACTCTTTGGCAAGGTGTGGAGTTTTCACTCGGTCGTACTCTTGCGCAAATTCGCTTTCTTTGGCCAGACGCTCAAGCTCTTCGATGATTGCCGCACCATTGGGTAGCCATAATGGAAGTCCGCCACCGACGTCTTCGTCAAATGCAAATATAGACATTTCTTTACCAAGTTTTCGATGATCTCGCTTTTCAGCTTCGACACGCATTGCGAGGTACTCATCGAGCTTTTCTTTAGTTTCAAATGCAAATCCATAAATACGAGTGAGCATGGGGTTTGCTTCATTGCCACGCCAGTACGCACCTGCGACACGATCGAGTTTGAATGAGTCAGGATCGATAGTGGAGAGATCATCAACGTGTCCACCACGGCACAGATCAACAAAAGATCCCATTGTATACAAAGTTATTTTTTCACCACGATCAGCGATGTCGTTGATGAGCTCTTTTTTAAACTCATTGTCTTTATAGTACTCGAGTGCTTCTTCTTTAGAGACCTCTCGGTGAGTCACTGTTTTCCAGGTAGGGAGTAGTTCGCGCATTTTTGTTTCGATCTTGGCAAGGTCATCGATACCGATCGAGGTGTCAAACTTTACATCATAGTAGAAGCCGTCATCGATAGACGGGCCGAGGGTGAGTTTTGCAGTAGGGTAGAGCTCCATGATTGCAGCCCCGAGGAGGTGGGCGAGTGAATGGCGTTGGTCTGCTAATTGTTCAGCGGTAGATTCCTTTTGCATAGCTAAAACTATAGCATTTATAAGGATTTTGGGGATGCTTGACAAAAGTTTCTTTTTTAGTAAAGTAATTCAAACAAATCGAAAACAGATGGTAAAAACCATACAAGATGCCTTTAGCTTTCTTCGGACAGAAGAAGACTATAATGTGTACTTTGCAAATAAGGTTGAAAGTATTGAACTCAAATACCCCGCTGCGACTTCGATAGATGGTAAACGTGCTGGTATTTTCCTTATCCCTCATAAAACAGAAAAAGCTTCATTGCTGATCCCCTATGATTGGACAAAAGGACACCTATCGAGTTTGTGTTTTGAACATAATTCATATAAGCACCAGACACTGACACAGTTGGCAGATAAAGGTGTCTTGAGGGAAACAGGGTTTCGTACACTAGTTGTTCAACAGCTCGGTGGACCGATGTATCCTTCTAAGGAGGCAATTGCAGTATCAGATACAAAGCATATAAAATTTGCCATGCTCATACGTGATTATTTCAGGAGAAAGAAAGATCGGTACAGAATTTCACCAAAAACAGGGGAACCAATATGGGTGATGGATGATATTCAACACCTTATTTTCGAAAAGATGTATGTTCGTAAAGATTTCAGCAAGCCGCATCCGCAGAGACAAATGTATGAGTTGTACATGCAGTGGCGTAAAGGGGTAATAAAACCAACAAAGTACTATGAACCTCCTAGGTAGGAATAATTTGTTTATTCCTACCTTTTTTATTTACATTTTTTTATATATAGGGTATGATGACTCTATATGGTAGTACGAATGAGACATACTCGGGCACACACGGCAAACCGCCGCAGTCACCATGCCTTGAAGGGCCTTGCCCTTTCTAAAGACGCAAGTGGTACCCCACACATCCGCCACCGTGCAAGCCTCGACGGCATGTACAAGGGACGCACCGTAGTAGGAGACCCTGTAAAGAAAGTTATGAAAAAGCAGGGCAAAGCTGCTCCCAAGAAGTCATCTAAAAAAGTCGCAAAGAAGAAATAATATTACTTAGTAATTTGTACCTTTAATTAAATCCATGGCCAATCGTCACCTCTCTCGATCCATTGTTCTTCAAGCTCTTTTTGAGTGGGATTTTGTCGGTAAACCAGAAGACCTCAAGAGCATGATCGATCGTGATATTGCAGAGTTTGGGCCGGGACACAACGACCAGGCTTTTATGTACGGCATCGCGGAGCTTGTACAACGTAAACTCACGGTGATCGATGATATTCTCACCAAAGCAGCACCTGAATGGCCTCTCGACAAGATTTCAAACGTCGATCGCAACATACTGCGCATGGGACTTGCAGAACTTCTCTTTGGAGATCGTGAACAAGTACCACCCAAGGTTGCAATCAATGAAGCAATTGAACTTGCCAAGACCTTTGGCGGAGAGAACTCTGGCAAGTTCGTCAACGGCGTACTTGGTGCAGTGTATAAAGAGATCGGAGAGCCAGGCAAAGAGCAGATAAGTAAACCTAAAGCAAAAAAACCTATCTATGACGAGCAAGATCTTTCTAAGATTCCGATTGAGCGCAAGGCTGGTGCTATTGTATATGCTGTTTCTGATGGGGTAATTTATTTGGCGATGGTACATGACGTGTTTGGTTATTGGACTCTTTCAAAAGGTGGAGTAGAAGATGGTGAGAGTTTAGAGACTGGGGCTGCGCGTGAAATCAAGGAAGAAATTGGTCTTGATATTGAAGTTCAGGATAAGCTTGGTGAGATTGAATATATGGCATACCATCCTGAAAAAGGAAAAATTCGAAAACAGCTCCATATATTTCTTGGAAAATCAGAATATAAGGAACTTGTACTTGAAAAAGGAACAGGCGGTCTCGACAAGGCGCAATGGTTTCAGCTGCACGAGGTAGTTGACTTGACCATCTACGATGATATATTGCCACTGATCGCGAAAGCGATTGAAACGATTACTAGCAAATAACTACTATAGTAGTGTATAGATTGTGGACTATAGATATATAGTCGATAGCCTAGACACTATATTTATAATTTATATATGAAAGATTTTACTCCATTTGAAGAAGCTATTGGTATTTCATTTACCAACAAAGACATTCTTAGACACGCATTTATTCACCGATCGTATATTAATGAAAATCCAAAAAGTGGACTTGAGCACAACGAACGACTCGAGTTTCTCGGAGATGCTGTGATTGAACTTGTGGTCACTGACTACCTCTTTCGTACATATCCCACACATCATGAGGGTGATTTGACTGCGTATCGCTCTGCATTAGTCAATGCAGTGATTATGGGTGAGGTTGCGCGAGATCTTGGGATGAATGAGTACTTGCTGCTTTCAAAAGGTGAACAAAAAGATACAGGTCGCGCACGGCAAACTATTCTTGCAAATACTTATGAATCATTTGTAGGCGCACTCTATCTTGATCAGGGGTATGCAGCATGTGATGTATTTGTTGCGCGCACACTTCTTGGAAAACTTGAATCTATTATCAAGAATAAATCATGGAAAGACGCAAAGAGTCAGGTTCAAGAAGAAGCCCAAGAGCGACTCGGTGTCACCCCTGCGTACAAGGTGGTAGCAGAGACTGGTCCTGATCACGATAAATATTTTACTATTGGAATATTTTTTGGAGAGAAGAAAATTGCTGAAGGTAAGGGGAGAAGTAAACAAGAAGGAGAGCAGGCCGCAGCACTTGCAGCACTCGAAGCAAAAGGTTGGATGTAGTGATATACTAGAGATATCATGCGTCTCAAAGAAATCGAGATAGCTGGCTTCAAATCGTTCGCCAAAAAATCGGCGCTTTCTTTTAATACGGCAGTTACTGCGGTTGTTGGTCCAAACGGTTCAGGAAAATCTAATGTTGTTGAAGCATTTCGGTTTGTACTCGGTGAGCAGTCAATGAAAAGTATGCGTGGCAAAACTGGTGCAGATCTCATCTTTCGCGGTTCAAGTGGTGCATCCAAGCTCTCTCGTGCATCAGTTTCGATCACATTTGATAACAGCGACAATGTGTTTGCATTTCCAATACAGTCGACAGACGATACATCTACATCTCCTGTACTGTTTGACTCAATCACATTTACTCGAGAACTCTTTGCCGATGGCACGAGTAAGTATTTGATGAATGGTACTGAAATCCGTCTCAAAACAATGGTTGAGTTGCTTTCGTCAGTCAATATTGGTGCATCTAGTCACCATATTATCTCTCAAGGTGAAGCTGATAGTATTTTGCGCGTCAACTCTCGTGAACGTCGGGAAATGCTCGAAGAAGCGCTGGGTCTCAAGGTATATCACCACCGCATCAAAGAAAGCGAATCCAAGCTTGCAAAAAGTACTGAGACACTCAAGGAAGTACAGTCGTTGCGTCGCGAACTTGCCCCTCATTTAACATTTCTCAAAAAACAAGTTGAGAAAATAGAAAAAGGTAAAACAATTCGTGCTGAACTTGAAGACGTGTTACTGCAATATCTGGCATCAGAGAAACTTCATCTTGAGCAAGAAGAAACTCGTATTCGTGAGGCAACCGCGCTTATTGAGCAAAAAAAACACGATCTCGAAAAAACACTCAGTACACTTCCACAGGAACAGGTTGGAAACTATAGTGCAGATATTGCAAAAGAACGAGCCTCTCTTGAAATGACTCGCAACTCTCGTCGTCAAATCGAGAGTCGTATTAGTAGACTTGAAGGAATGATCGAAGTCGAGCGTCGTCTCATGCATGAACGACCAAAGGTTGAAATGTCAGGTATAACCTTTGCGCCAACTGAGTATGCACAGCTTCTCAATGATCTCTCGTTTTTTATACAAACACTCGAAGGTGCGCAGTCGCTAGATGTCGTACGCTCTGCACTTGCTCGTATTGTGCCGATGATTGAATCATTGCGTTCTCGTCAGCCAGTTGCTACACACAAAGAATCAGGTACTTCTCATACACCCAATTCGCTTGGAGATATTGCACGTGAGCTTGAAGATTTACAAAAAGATCTCACCGATATAGTTCGACAAGAAAGTGCTATTGAAGAAACACTTCTGTCGCTTGAGGCAAAACGTGATGAACACTCGTCCGCACAACAAAGTGCAGTTGCTGCGCGGTATCGTATCCAAGGAGAGCTTGTTGAGTGTAATGCAGAGCTCCATATTTTAGCCTCGGCACAAGCGTCTTTTGTGGAACGCAAAAGTTATTTTGACACAGAGCTTCGAGAAGCGGCATTTCTGTTTGGCCCACATTTTTTGCATACACTCAAGCAGACATCAGGTATAGCAGAGCTCAATCTACACGATATAAAACGTACTATTGATCGACTCAAAATCAGACTTGATGAACATGCAGGTATCGGGCATGAAGTAGTAGGTGAGTACGAATCTACCCTCGAGCGTGATGCATTTCTCTCGCGCGAAGTAGTAGATATCGAGAGCTCAATACGAAACCTCGAGACACTTATTATAGACCTGAAAAAAGTACTTGATGACAAGTTCACAACCGGGGTGACGGTGATCAATGAACGTTTCAGTGAATTCTTTAAAACTATGTTCGGGGGAGGAAGTGCATTTCTCTCGATTACAGCTGAGAAGCGTCGCAAACGAAAAGGAGATGATGAAGATTTCGAAGATGCTGATGCGAGTCAAGAGACCGATGAACGTTTTATGGAACGTGGTATTGAAGTACATGTGAGTTTACCCGAAAAGAAAGTAAAAGAACTCACTATGCTCTCCGGTGGTGAGCGCTCACTCGTGTCTATTGCCCTTCTCTTTGCGATCAGTCAAGTGAACCCACCACCATTTCTCGTACTCGATGAGACTGATGCCGCACTTGATGAGGCAAACTCTCGTCGCTACGGTGACATGGTAGAGCGACTATCTGAGTACTCACAGCTGATTGTGGTTACTCACAACCGAGAAACTATGTCTCGAGCATCAGTCCTCTACGGAGTCACACTCGGCTCTGACGGTGCCTCAAAACTCCTCTCAATCAAGTTTGATGAAGCGGTAAAGGTGGCGAAATAGAAAATTAAAATTTGTTGGTCTTTATGCTTTCTAAATCCTCAAACGTATTACATGGTTGCCAGTACTTCATTTGATGTACAAATAACGGATAGGTTTCTTTTTGCGCGAGAATCGTTTGCGGGAGGCCGTATTCTCCATCGATTAGGACAACAGGAGGAAAGTCAAAAGATCTACCATCGAGCAAGAAGAATCCATTCGTAAATGTATCGTGTACCATTTCTTGGCGATCTTCGTTAGTGTGTCTTTCTAGATAGTCGAGATATCCACCTACGGCCGTACGTACCCCATGGTATTTTGCGGGAAGCTCGGTAGTTGTTGCACCAAGTCCTATCTTGGGATTACTTAGTATTACTTTTAATTCATCGGTATTAAATAAGTCATCACAATTACATACACAAAAAAGTTCGTCTTTACGCACGTGATCTTTTGCAGAATAAAAAGCTGACCATGTACCGTCTTGGGTAGGGTCTTGGGTAGTATAAATTATTTTTTTGTCATTATAGTGGTCCCCAAGGTGTAGTTGTATTTTTTCAGCTAGATATTTTGTAGTTATGATAACAGTATCTACAGTGTCCGGTAGTCGTTGAATCACAAGTTCGATTAGACTTTTTTCGGGAGTGACCGGTAGCAGCGCTTTGGGTATCTGGTCTGTGATAGGTGCAAAACGAGAACCTTTGCCGCCAGCAAGAATAATAGCTTTCATGGTCTCTATCTTATACTAAAAAGCCGTAGATTGTTACTACGGCTTTTACTTTACAAAGGTTTGTAATATTCTTTTCCTTGCCAAAATCGACGCTCAAAGACTGTACCCTCTTGAACTTTTTTGTTTTGTTGAAAAGCCAAAAAGGTGAAGAATAACCATAGTGGACCAGAAGAAAAACTTTCCCATTCAGTTATAATTTCTTCATACGTAAACAATCTGTATTCCGTATGCTCATCACTGAGTTTAATGTCGGGAATTGCGCCGTAGAGAAAATAGCAATGCAAAAATGCAAGACCATACTCTACATCACCGTACCGCTGGGAGACTACTTTTTTGAGCTTTTGACCTAAAATTGCACAGAGCTGTACTTGTTTTGGACTCAGTGCGATACCCATTTCTTCTGCAAGTTCACGAAGTGCCACTTTTTTATAGTCATACTCAGATGTTTCGTAGCCACCTCCAGCTAGCTCCCATAATCCATTGTCGTTTCGGCGTATAAAAGGATACTTACCATTTGCTTGGATCAGTATAAAAGAACCATTTATCATAAAGGTATAATTTGTTTGAAATTACTATATTTTGGATAAAGAAGCAAATATAGATTTTTTTGCTATACTATTGTCATGGAACCAATCAAAACAACAAACGATCATACCTGTACTCCAGGGCACTGCTGTGCGTGCGACGGCTGCGGTGTCATGTGTAAGCGTGATCATCAAGGACAGCGCAACTGGGTACGACATTTTGTAATCCTCATTGTCGGAGTGATCGCTGCATTTTTCATTGGGTATCACTTGGGCAAGCTTAGGGGATACGTCATGGCGCATTACGATATGCCGATGCGAGGAGGGCAACAGATCGTACGATAAAAATAATCCGCTCGGATGAGCGGATTATTTTTTGCCTCGTTTGTATCCGTGCGCAAGTGCAACACAGACGATAGTTGTTGCTCCAGCGTTTAGTAGGGCACGACGAGCTTCGATAAACGTCGAGCCTGTAGTAGTGACGTCATCGATGATGACATAGGTATAGCTAGGGTCGAGGCGTGTAGTACAGATCATAGAGTGTTGTACGTTCATCAAGCGTTGGGTCCGACTACATTTTGCTTGCTGGAGAGTGAAGCGTGTTTTTTGTAAGAGGTGTTTAAGTACGGTATTTGAGAGCTTGGGTTGCCACCATCGTGCGATAAGGCTTGCTTGGTTGTAGCCACGTTCACGACTTTTGGTACCACTGCCTGGTACAGGAATAAGGACAATAGGGTGGTTATACTTGTGTAAATACTCTGCAACTGCGGGCACTGCAGCACGTGCGAGTGCTTTTGCCAGTTCGCTATGGCGATGGTATTTGATCTCCCAGATAGCGCGCGATACTAGGGTAGATCCATAGTCAAACACGGCAAAAGTATCTACAGAAAGCTTGGTCGATCGACCAAGTGTGGCAGCACAAGATAGACATAGAGAGCTCCCTGGTACACGACATCGGTAGCAATACTCGGGAAACAAAAATCGAGAAAGAAGTGAGAACATACAAAATATACAAATATGCCGTATACTACTACTATATGGATAGTATACTCACTGATCTCAAAAGTGCGATTGGTAACCTTTTTGGGAAGAAAGAAGATAACACTGCAGTCGGGATCGATATAGGATCTTCTGCTATCAAGGTTGTGGAGCTCAAGCGTGAAAATGGTCGTGCTCTTCTTTCTACGTATGGAGCACTTTCTCTAGGGCAGTACAAAGAAGGTGCCACACTGGGGCAAGTTGTAGTGCTCGATGCTGATACTATTGCCAAAGCGCTCGTGGATGTACTGAAAGAAACTAATATTACAAGTAAAAGTGTAGTGGTTGGTATTCCATCTATTTCCTGTATTATTTTTATTTTGCAGTTACCAGCTGCGATAGACGAGGCAAGTATGCCACAAGTGATTCCTAATGAATCTAAGAAATTTATTCCTGTCCCATTAGAAGATGTGTCGCTGGACTGGTATGTGATTCCACGTCGTGAAGACTCAGGTATTGCATCACGAGTTGTTGCAGAAACAGGAGGTGAAGCGAAACTCTCAGTACTGGTTGTTGCAACGCTTAACGAAACGCTTGTGAAGTACACTGATGTACTCAAAAAAACGGCGCTTCCAATGGAGAATCTTGAGATTGAAATATTTAGTCATATTCGCTCTGTACTGACACGTGAGTTATTCCCGGTCATGATCGTAGATATTGGTGCATCCAAAACAAAATTGACTATTGTTGAACACGGTATTGTCGAAACTTTTCGCTTAGTCAATCGGGGTAGTCAAGATATGACGATTTCTATCGGCCACTCGCTTGAGGTACCGTTTCCAAAAGCTGAAGACATCAAGAAGCAGTATGGATTGATTCCTGCTCCTGAATATCCTGCAGTGTCCGATATCGTCAAGACTCATTTTGTCGATATTTTCCAAGAGATCAATAGTAATATTCTTGCATACGAAAAGCGGTATAATAAAAACATTGGTAAAATTATTTTTACTGGAGGGGGAGCGATGACCAAAGGGTTACTTGAATACGCAAGTCATAGTTTCTCAGCAGAACTTGTAGTCGCTGATCCATTTGCAAAAGTAGAGTCACCTGTGTTTCTTGCTGGGGTACTCAAAACTACGGGTCCTGAATTTTCTGTTGCACTTGGACTCGCGTTGAAAAAGTTTCAGTAATCCACTTTGAGCATCTAGAACTCCTTGCGCACATATACCGCACCCATATATACTATAGTCATTCATGGAACCACCTATTCCTACATCTTTTATTCCCAAGCGACCTGTTAGTAGTGAGCCTGTTGTTCAACACCACTCACATGCAGTTGGGTTACTATCTATTCTTGCAACAATTATTGTTATCGCAACAGCGGTTTCATACGGTGGCGTTAAACTCTACCAAAAACAGCTCATTACACAAAAGGTAAAAACTGATGCACTGATCAACGAAGCTCGCAAAGGTATAGGTACAGATTTTTTGGGTGACATGAAGCGTTTGGATGCTCGCATCGAGGGTGTGAAATCAGTTCTTGCAAGTCATATTGTAGTAACTCCTATTTTTGCAGCGCTTGAGCAGACTACATTACGTTCAGTTCAATATAAAAGTTTTAGTTACGTATTTACTACTGATCAGGCTACAAGAGCGACATTGGTACAAGTTACCTTGATGGGTTCTGCAAAAAGTTACGCAACAATTGCGTTACAGTCTGATTCGTTTACTCAAAACAATCTCATTAAAAACCCTGTTTTTTCAGAACTTACTATAGATGAGAAGACAAATGCTGTGAACTTCAAGCTCGTCTTTACAGTCAACCCGGCGTCACTGTCGTACGAGTCGTTTATTGCAAGTCTTTCTCCTAAATTATAATTATATGAAATACTTTTTCGCACTTCTTCTTATCGCAGTATCCATCACCGTTTTTGTTGTGGTGATCAAACCTCAGTACAACGAGCTTCAGAGTACTCGAGAAGCAGTCGCGCTTGCAAATGCAAATCTAGAAACTGCAAGTAAGCTCGCTGAGTCACGCGATGCGTTGATCGCTACGTACAACAGTATTTCAAAAACAGATCTTGATAACTTGCGAACACTCTTACCTGATAGTGTTGATAACATTCGATTGATTATTCAGATCAATTCTCTTGCGACTAAAAATGGTCTTTCTCTTTTACGTAATGTTGATTATCAAACAAGTCAAGAAGCTACCGCTGCTACTACTGTACAGAATCCTGAAGCAAGCAATAAACCGTATGGAGAATTTTCCATCTCATTTCAGACAACCGGTCAATATAAAAACTTCCTTGCATTTCTTTCTGATTTAGAACAAAACTTGCGCTTGGTAGATGTGACACGTATTGAGTTTGCTCCGGCTGATCAAGGTGTTCAGCAGAGCGCTGCGACGAGCCTTACGTATAAGGTCACATTAAAAACATATTGGTTGAAACAATAATATGAGTAAAAAAGTTAAAATTTTCGCAATCGTCGCTCTTGTTCTTGCTGCAATTATTGCCGCATCTGCATATTTTGGTGGTTCAGATGTTACCTCGACAGATAGTGCACTAAGTTCATCTGCACAAAAAGCTGCAGGTGTTCCTATTACAAATTCATCAAGTGCCCCTACAGAGTTTTCGGTACTCCTTTCAACAATTAAAGGTATTAGTATTGATACCTCTATTTTTTCAAACAATGCATATCGTGCGTTGCGTGACTACCCTATAACACTTGGTGTTGATACTAAGGGCCGCCCTAACCCATTTGCTCCAGTAGGATTCGACTCAGGTACTATTAGTGGCAGTGCCCCGGTCATGCAGGCTTCCTTTGAAACGATTCAGCCGGGTAAAGTCACAAGTACTACTGCAGAGTTTGGCGCACAGGGTCTTTTGTCTAATACAGAGCAAGCAAGTGTTGTCTTTGAGTACGGACTCAATGACTTGCTCGGAAGCGCAACAGCGCCTATCCCAATGGGGAAAAATGGAACCGTATTGTTTCGGGTGACTGATCTTAGTCCTGCTACAACATACTATGTACGTGCAGTGTTGGTACAAGGGTCGACTACCACACCAGGTAATATTATGACGTTTACCACGTCTCCTACACGGTAACCTGAGATGTTTCTTGATTTTCTTCTCGGTCAAAATACTATAACTGAGCTTCAGTACAACAAGGTAATGAATACCATTGATACTGAGTTTGGTGGTGACATAACCAAAGCACTTATTGCTGCCGGGCTTGATGAAGATACAATCACAACAGCAAAAGCTGGATTTTATAAAATTCCATATCAAAAGGTACGATCACAATCCATAAGTCCTGACGTACTGAAATATGTTGAGGAAAGTGCCGCAACTCACTATAAGTTTGTGCCGATTGGTTTTACTGACGGTGTACTATCGATTGGTATTACTGAACCTGAAAATATTGAAGCAATGAATGCATTGCAGTTTATTTCTGTAAAACTAGAAGTACCATTTAAACTGTTTCTTATTTCACATACGGACTACCTTGCGGTTGTTGAGCAGTATCGAGGGGTTACCACTGAGGTAGACAAAGCAGTCAGTGATCTCAATGATGAGCTTGAGCGTGCCAACAAAGAGATAGTACAAAATAAAGAAGTAGTTGTAGAAGAAAAGGGAAAAGAGGTGAAAATCGTTGAAGATGCGCCTATTATTAAAATAGTCGCAGTTATTATCAATCACGCTGTTGAAGGAGGAGCATCTGATATTCACATAGAAAACAATGGTGAATCAGTCAAAGTTCGATATCGCGTCGATGGTACCTTGCATACTACACTTGTGCTTCCGTTAAATACGTTTGACGGTATCATTGCGCGTATCAAAATTCTTTCTAAGCTTCGCCTTGATGAAAAACGTAAACCGCAAGACGGATCATTCTTTACTATGATCGAGGGGCGTAAGATTGAATTTCGTGTTTCGACATTTCCAGCATATTTTGGTGAAAAGGTGGTGATGCGTATTCTCGACTCAGAACACGGGGTTCGTAAGATAGAAGATTTGGACATGTCTGCTAGTCA
The DNA here is from genome assembly GCA_964432275.1 of uncultured Candidatus Saccharibacteria bacterium. Lineage (GTDB taxonomy): Bacteria > Patescibacteriota > Minisyncoccia > Phycocordibacterales > UBA9973 > UBA4124. Next base: position 33,988 of record CAYSMH010000007.1, read on the forward strand.
CCGAGCAATGCTCAAAGAAGCACTTACAAGACCGTATGGATTGATTTTGATATCGGGACCAACAGGTTCTGGTAAATCCACAACACTCTATTCAATGCTTAACGATGTCGACCGAGAAGGTAGTAATGTACTCTCGCTCGAAGATCCTGTTGAGTATCAGATTCCTGGGGTCACTCAATCTCAGGTATTACCTGAAATCGGGTATACCTTTGCAGCAGGACTTCGTTCTATTTTGCGTCAGGACCCCAATATTATTATGGTGGGAGAAATTCGTGACAAAGAAACTGCAGAACTTGCCATTCAAGCTGCACTTACTGGACACCTTGTGCTTTCTACTATTCACACCAATAACTCTATTGGTATTGTGCCTCGATTAATCGACATGGGAATCGATCCGTACTTGATCGCGCCTACTCTTATTCTTGCTATGGCGCAGCGTTTGGTTCGCCGAGTGCATCCGAGTACAAAAACAGAAGTACCGATTGATGATGTGACGAAGGCATTTATCGAACAGCATTTTACCGATCTTGATCCTGCGGTAAAAGCATCTTTGCAAATACCGACAAAAATGTACGATATAAAGCCATCATCAGAAGCACCTTCTATGACACGTGGTCGTATTGCAGTCTTTGAAATGTTTATGGTTGACAAGGATATTCAGCAAATTATCCTTAAAAATCCAGTAGAGGCAGAACTATACAAAGCATGTCGATCAAAAGGTATGGTAACACTGCGAGAGGATGCACTGATTAAAGCACTCAATGGTCAGGTTCTCATGCAGGAAGTGTATGGCCTATAGACGAAACCCAAAGAAACAGAGTATACTTACACATATATGGACTCTTCAGTAGCAACCCCTAAAACAATCTTAATTGTTGATGACGATAGTTTCTTGCTCGATATGTATGCAATGCGGTTTACACAAGCTCAGTTTACCGTTGTAACCGCTTCAAGTGCTCAAGATGTGCTTACCAAGTTGCGAGGAGGTCTTGTTCCTGATGTTATGCTTTTGGATGTTGTTATGCCGACCACGGATGGATTTGAACTTCTTGAGATGATCAACAAAGAGGGTTTGGTAGCAAATACAATCAAAATTTATTTATCAAACTTGGGACAAGAGCAAGATATCCAAAGAGGGAAATCATTAGGTGCTGCAAGTTATATTGTCAAAGCAAACTCAACACCAAGTGAAGTAGTTGCTCACGTTCTTGAAGTACTTAAAAGCCATGCCAACTAATATAGAATTCAAAAAAATATTTGAAGAACTAATCGACACATTGATTAGAGAAGAGGGATCAGACCTGCATCTTGCAAGTGGACGTTTTCCGGTAGTTCGTATTAATGGGGAACTAATTACATTGATGAATAGAAGTGCATTGACCCAAGAAGACATGCAGGGAATTATCGAGTCTATTCTTTCTCCTGAGCACTACAAGCGTTTTCTTGATACTCAAGAACTTGATTTTTCATATGAATATCAAGGAACTGTTCGTTTGCGTGGAAACGTGTTTGTTCAGCAAAGTAAATATACAATGGTGCTTCGATTGATTCCACATGTCAAAACACTACAGGAGCTAAATCTTCCTCCTATACTTGCTGATTTTGCAAGACGTAAGCAAGGATTCTTTTTGGTCGTTGGGCCAGTAGGACAAGGAAAAAGTGCAACTATGTCGAGTATGGTTGGGCTTATCAATGAAGAGCGTGCAGCACACATATTGACTATTGAAGATCCTGTTGAGTATATGTACGATCCTAAAAAATCGATTATTGATCAACGAGAAGTTGGTATCGATACCGAAAATTTTGAAACCGGTCTCAAGGGTGCATTTCGTCAGGATGTTAATGTGATTTTGATTGGTGAAATGCGAAGCCCAGAAACGATCTCAGCTGCAGTTACTGCAGCTGAGACAGGACACCTGGTTCTTTCTACACTACATACTAACAACGCATCACAGACGATTGATCGTATTATTGACGCATTTCCTGCCGCACAACAAGATCAGGTGCGTATCCAGCTCGCGTCGTCTTTGATCGGTATATTTTCACAGCGACTCGTACCACGTGTGACAGGGGGTCGCGTACCTGCATATGAGCTTC
>CAYSMH010000008.1:0-19237 GCA_964432275.1 uncultured Candidatus Saccharibacteria bacterium
CTGTTGTTGATCAGATTGATTTGAAAATAGCTCCCAAGCATATTGAAACCGCGGAACCACAAGCATTACGTATCAACGGCTACAATGAAACTGATTGGATATTTGCAGTGGCGCTAGAAGATGCACTCAAGACATTCATAGATAAAACTGACGGAGCAATATTTGTCGCGCACAACATTACATTTGATTACGGATTTATTGAAGCAAATCTCAAACGTTATGGTTTAGAACATACTATGCACTATCACAAGCTCGACACACTTGCGATGGCATTTGGCATATTGCAAAACAACGACGACATGGGCAAGCTCTCGTTGCGTGCGCTCTGTGAGAAGTATGGTATTGAAAATAAAAAAGCGCATAGTGCGTACGCAGACGCCTATGCGACCTATGAAGTGTTCAAGAAATTACTCAATTTGAAATAAAACACACACTGCGTTAGTATCTCTCTAGTGCAAAATAAATCTATAGTAAAGCAGAAAATATTTGTCGGTATATCAGGCGGGGTGGACTCGTCTGTTGCGGCGTATTTGCTTCTGAAAGAAGGGCACGATGTGCATGGCGTCTTTGTGAAGACATGGTCACCAGAGTGGCTGCCGTGTACATGGGTAGACGAGAAACGTGATGCCATGCGTGTGTGTGCACACTTCGGTATACCATTTCATTTTGTAGACGCAGAACAAGTGTACAAAGATGATGTAGCGCAGTATATGATCGATGAGTATCGTGCCGGCCGCACACCCAACCCAGACGTGCTGTGCAACCGAGTGATCAAGTTTGGTGTGATGTGGGACTACGCAAAGAGTCAGGGCGCAGATGCCGTTGCAACTGGTCACTATGCACAGACCGACGGAGTATCTTTGATCAAAGGGGTAGACCCGAGCAAAGATCAATCATACTTTTTATGGATGATTACTAAAGACGAGCTCGCACATATCAGATTTCCTATTGGTCACTTGCCCAAAGATGAAGTACGCAAGATCGCAGAAAAAGCAGATCTCTTTACTGCAACCAAAAAAGACAGTCAAGGTATCTGCTTCCTCGGTGACGTCGACATGCGTGAGTTCCTCTCGCATTATATAGAACAGAAAAAGGGAAGTGTGATCGATGAAAGTGGTGCCGTGATCGGAGAGCACGATGGTGTATGGTTTTATACGTTTGGAGAACGTCATGGATTTCGTATTACAACCAAAGATACTCAGTCACTACCGTACTATATTGTCAAAAAAGATATCGAAAACAACACCCTCACTGTTTCTACAAAACCTTCTAGTACATCAAATAGCAACACACTTACTTTGCGCGATACTAACTGGTTCATAACTCCAGACCCTACTCACTCATACACCGCACAGGTTCGATATCATGGAGAACTCATACCTGCGAAAATACTCGACGATACCCATGTCGCACTTGAATACTCTGGTGTAGTTGCACTCGGACAGTCGCTCGTGGTGTACGACGGTGAGACAGTAGTTGGTGGTGGAATTATTGATACTGTGTTGTAGTGCGCTATACTACAGGCATGCAAACTATCATCAACGATCCTATGGTTATCAGTCTCGTCACCGCTATGCTGCTTGGCATGTTACTTGGGGTTGAGCGCTTCCTCGCACACAAGACCGCTGGTATGCGTACTTACGCACTTATCTCGATGGGTTCCGCACTCTTTGTGATCATTTCGCAGATGGTCGCATCACAAGTAATGGGTATGTTTGATCCATTGCGTATGGCAGCGCAAGTTGTGGCAGCTGCTGGATTCCTTGGTGTGGGTGCGATATTTCACAACAGTCAGCGTGTCAGTGGGATCACCACAGCTAGTGGTATGTGGGTAGCGGCAGGTATTGGTATGGCGTGTGGTTTTGGGCTCTACAAGCTTGCGATCGTGGTTACCATTCTCACACTCTTTACATTCATCATTATGTGGTTCATCGAGAAACAGATCCGCCGTCTCCCGATCGATCATGACGAACACACATCTCTCTAATCTCTTGCAAAAGCCCGTCTGGGCTTTTTGTCATTTTCTGGTAGGATGGAGGGTATGAAGAAATGGAAGTCTCCCAAAGAGTTATTGGAATATCTCAATACAACGTATCTCAAAGTTCATTATGAATTTGAAAAAAACTTTTGGCTTGTGTATATGGGGGACAAAAGTCGTGACAGTAAGAAAGATGCTGCTGAAGCTGCTCGAGAGCATTTCCGTACCAGTACAGAACTTTCTGATGCGATCTCTACATATCTCGAAAAAGCGGTAGGACCTACCAAAGATAGATTGGCTTTTTGGAAAGAATTTTTCGATCGATACCAAACCCCAGCAACACTCGTACCACTTCGAGCACAGATTTCAGAACTTCAAACACGGATAGAAACAAAACGCTCTACTCGTGTAGAAGGGTACACTGATCCGTATACAAACAAGTTTGTAGCTATGTCTCGAAACGCCATGGCCTCTCTACGTGTCACGAGTGATGATGAGAAAGTACGCAAGGCATGTTTCGATGCGCTAGAGAAGCTTGCGCTGGAGTGTGCAGATGAATATGTCGAAATGGTACAAAAAAGAAATACCTACGCACAAACTCTGGGCTATACTGATTTTTACGACTTCAAACTTGCTGTTGAAGAAAAAATGACCAAGAAAGAACTCTTTTCTCTCTGGGATGCTATTTACGAAAAAACAAAATTTGCATTTAAAAACATTCGCGCATTAGAAAAGAAAAAACCAGGACTTCGCAAGCCATGGAACTTCGGCTATATGCTTGCGGGTTCATTTATCAAAGAGTCTGATCAGTATTTTCCATTCGAAAATGCAATACCGTTGTGGATCGAAACATTTAGTCGGATGGGTATTACGTTCAACAAAGGAACACTTGTTCTGGATCTGCTTGAGCGGTTTGGTAAATACAATAACGGATTTTGTCACTGGCCTATCCCAGTTCACTACAAAGGAGCAATCCGTACGCCAGCTCGATCTCAGTTTACGTGCAATGTGACCCTTGGTATCCCTGGAGAATCAAGTAATGGATACAACACACTATTTCATGAAGGTGGTCATGCGGCACACTTTTCAAATAGTGAATCAAAAGACATCTGTATGAACAGTGAATACCCACCAATGTCTACAGCATGGGCCGAAACTCAAAGTATGTTCCTAGACACAGTGGGCTCTAGTGTAGAATGGTTGACCTTGTATGCAAAAAATAAACAAGGCAACACCTACCCACTCGATCTCTATATCCGAGAAACGCAGGCAACACACGTCACTCAACCATTGGGTCTTATGGGAATTATTATGATCTCTCAATTTGAACGGGCGGTATACGAAGAAAAAAATCTCACTCGAGAAAAGCTGATCGCTATCGCGAAGCAAATGTATCAGAAACACACTGACCGGAGCGAAGATTCTGTAGGACTACTCGATGTGCCACATATTTATTCATGGGAAAGTGCGTGTTCGTATCACGGATACGGACTTGCGACACTTGCACTCTCTCAATGGCGAGAATATTTCTTTAAAAAGTATGACTACATTGTCGACAACCCGCACGTAGGCAAAGAAATGAAACAGGTATGGAAATATGGAGCTACCAAATCATTTTCTGAGCTTGTACGTATCGCAACAGGCAAGAAGCTCTCACCCACAGCGTATATTAAAAGTGCGCTTATGACGCTTCCACAAATTGAGAAACGAGCAAAGAAGCGAATAGCTATCCAGTCTCAAGTCAAACAAAAGGTAGTACCTGACGCATATCTCGATGCATATATCGAGCTAGTCCATGGCAAACAGAAAATTGCGGACAGTAAAAAAGGGTACAAAAAAATGACTGATACCTACGCGAAGTGGCTTCAGACGCAATATAAGAAATAGTTGCAAAAACTCTTTGCAACGTATAAAGTTTAAAAAAACCTTATTCTTCAACTTTAAATTCACTAACTATGCTTCCGTCACCAATTTTACCGGTTTATAAGCCCGCACTAGAAAAAGACGAGGAGGTAATTTTTAAAGGAAAAAAAGTTAAAATTCATGAAACGGGGTTTACGTCAGTCGTAGTAATTTCTTCTACTGGTGAACTTCACACCGTAGAGTTGTTTCAAGGACTTTTGCACAAAAAGCACTTATTGTTTGAGTAAGCTCACAACCAGAAAAATCTTGCGCCACCGCACGGGGCGCTTTTTTTATTACCTACTTTTTGCTATCATGCCGCCATGACCTCCTCCGAAATCCGTAATCGATTCCTCGACTTCTTTGCCGCACGCGGACACGCTATTTTGCCGTCCGCATCTCTCGTACCCCAGAACGATCCTTCAGTGCTCTTCAACACGGCAGGTATGCAGCCGCTTGTGCCATATCTGATGGGTGAGCAACACCCGCTCGGTACTCGACTCGCAAGTTGCCAGAAGTGTGTCCGTACCGGGGATATCGAAGAAGTAGGTAACCACAAGAACCTCACCTTTTTTGAAATGCTCGGCAACTGGTCGCTGGGAGATTATTTCAAAGAAGATGCGATCAAGTGGAGCTATGAATTCCTCACGAGCAAAGAAGAAGGACTCGGGCTTGATCCATCACGACTATATATCACTGTGTTTGAAGGAGATGAGGATGCACCACGTGATATGGAAGCAGTAGAGATATGGAAACAATATATTCCAGAAAGCCGTATTTATTTCTTGCCCAAGAAAAACAACTGGTGGAGTCCTGGAGACAACGGCCCGTGTGGTCCTGATACAGAAATGTTTTATGATGTGACTGAAGTTGGTCTTGGTGAAATGACACACGAGCAGTATGTCGCAGCAGATGACGATGGGCGAGTAGTTGAGATCTGGAACGATGTGTTCATGGAATATGAGAAGAAAGATGGTGTAGTAATAGGGAAGCTGTCACAGAAAAACGTGGATACAGGATCAGGACTTGAACGTATATCGATGATCGTGCAAGGCAAAAGCAATGTCTATGAAGCAGACATGTTTGCCCCTGCAATGGCCAAGATTTTTGATAGTGCAGCTATGTATGATCAAAGAAGTGCGCGTATTATTGCCGACCATACCCGCAGTGCGGTGTTTCTGATTGCAGATGGAGTACTTCCAGGAAACAAAGATCAAGGATACATTTTGCGCCGACTGATCCGTCGTGGGGTTATGCAGGCAAAGAAACTAGGACTTCCCAATCATTTTCTCGGAGAGCTTGCAGTATTGTTTGGTGAACTGTACAAAGATGCATATCCAGAAGTAACTGGTGTACATATAGAGTCAACTATCAATCAAGAAGAAGACAAATTTGCAAAGACACTTGAATCAGGACTCAAAGAATTTGCAAAAGGTGCAGATCCATTTCTCCTTGCAACCACCTACGGTTTCCCGATCGAACTTACCGAAGAGCTCGCACAAGAAAAAGGGATCGTTATAGATCGCGCTGTGTTTGATGTACAAATGAAGGCTCACCAAGACGCATCTCGCGCAGGTGCAGAGCAGAAGTTTAAGGGAGGCCTTGCCAACACGTCTGATGCAACCACCAAGCTTCACACGGCTCATCATTTACTTCTCAAGGCTCTTCAAGAAGTTGTATCTCCTGACATTCACCAAAAGGGATCCAATATCACCGAAGAACGCCTCCGTATTGACTTCAATTTCGATCGTAAACTCACTGATGAAGAAAAGCAAAAGGTAGAAGACTTGGTGAACGAGAAGATCAAAGAAGATCTATCTGTTACAAAAAAAGATATGCCAAAAGATGAGGCAATGAAACTTGGCGCAGAAATGGAATTTGGGACGACATATCCCGATATGGTGTCTGTCTATATGATCCATGATGCAAACGATCAGGTATTCTCCAAAGAGTTCTGTGGCGGGCCGCACGTGACACACACTGGTGAGCTCGGTCACTTCAAAATACAAAAAGAAGAAGCGTCTTCTGCTGGTGTCAGACGTATCAAGGCGACACTTTCGTAAATTTCTTCATTTACATGATATACTTTTGGTATGTCACATCGCGAAAAAGTATTCGCTGTCTTTGATATTAGTTCAAGTTCTGTTGGAGGTGCACATGTACTACAGAAATACGACCACACCTGTCCATCAACAGTAGTGCTTGCTTCTGTACGAGCGGAATCAGCTGTTCGTGATGATATTGATGTTGCGCGATTTGTTGGAGATAGTACTGATAGGTTGCAACATGTTGTTGATACTGTGAAGACACTCGATGTCCACCACCCATCACATATACAAGTAGCACTTGCTTCTCCGTGGTGTACCTCGCAAACTCGTACTATCTTGTACACCAAACCACAACCTTTTGTCTGCACCAAAAAACTAGTAGATACTCTTATACAATCAGAAATAGAACACGCACTTCAAGAAGCTAATGGACTTTTTGGACCAGATGCGGTTTTGATAGAGCAACACATTGGGAGTATTGCACTCAATGGATACGTTACAGATGCTCCATATGGTAAAAAAGCTGTTTCGCTCGAGTGTTCAGTTATTATCACGACTGCACCCAAGTCAGTATTAAGCGCTTTTCGGGATACACTTCGACGCACCTACGGAGATCGACCTATTCGATTTACAACGAGCACAATAGCTACGTTTGTTGTTATGAGAGACCGCATGCAGGGTCTTGATAATGCAGTTGTAATAGATATCGGTGAAGAAATCACTGATGTAGGGTTTGTCCGTAAGGGGTGTATCGTATCGCAACACTCATTTCCTGTTGGTACGTATGGGCTATATCGGGCTATGACTACACATGCCACTGATTTTATTCATGAAGCAGGAGCACTGCTCGAAAGTTATCGCCTCGGCAAACTAGCAGCTCCTATTCGACGCAAAATAGATCGCGCTATCGCGCAGTACTCAACTCAGTGGCAAAAAGGATTTCAGTCAGTTGTCGATCAGGCAGGGTACGGAGTGTGGGTACCTTCGCATATTCTTGTAATGGTCGATACACGATTTGAGCTTCTTGTTAGCTCAATGATACAAAGTGATCCACTTCTGTCTTTTCGGTCGGGAGTTGATACTATAGTGGTAACACATGTCAACGATACTATTCTTGCTGGGTCGGTAGGTACTCTAGACTATACACCTCTTGATAACCCCCTAGCCATAGCAGCGCTTTATACGGAACGCTTGCTATAATATACATACTTGATATGAAACTCTACGATGTTATCCGTAAAGAAGAGCTCGGTGAAGATGTTGCAACAACTCCTGTAACACCAAAACCTACGTCTGAGCATCGACTTGCATTTCACAAACGACCATTTGGGTGGCGTAAGGTATTTGTTATTTGTTGTGCCATAGTTTTTCTTGCAGTTCTGTATGTCGCTGGTATGAAACTTGTGCGCGCAAAAGTAATTATACGTGAACGAGAGATTCCTTTTAGCCTTCAAGATGCTGAATTTGAACTTGTACACGAAGGAGACGATGCTCTTGGGAGGTTGTCATTTCAAACGATGGTAGTACCTACAGAGGTATCTCGACAGGTATATGGTTCTGAAGTTGGCCAAAGTACTAGTTATGCCAAAGGAAAAGTTGTCTTTTTCAATGAGTACAGCACGACAAGTCGCACAATAAAGGCAAAGACAACAATTACTTCAAAGGAGGGTAAAAAGTATCAAACTACCGCAGCAGTTACTGTCCCTGGATATACCATAAAAAACAAAATCAAAACCCCGGGAACCTCAGTTGCTACAACAGTGACTGCAGTAGGTGTTGGTCCGACCTATGACACTCCTGGTACAAGTTTTACGGTCAGTGGGTATACCAGCAAACAACTATATGCTCAGTCAGCAGGCGCGATTATTGGTGGAGAAGATGCTGTTATGCATAGTGTGTCAGCAGCAGAGAAAGAGGGGGTGATTGCAAACCTTGAATCGCAACTTATAGAACGTCTCAAGCGAGAAACCCGTGCACAAACACCACCTGATCTACTTACGTTTCCTGACCTTCAGATCACAGCTATTGATCATGGATCGGTAGTGCTTCGCGGACCTAGTATCAAGTTTCCTGCAAGTATCAAAGGGTCTATGACAACGTACCTCATATCACGAGATATGCTCGAGAGTGCTATTGCCAACCATGTGCTACACGATCACACCTATGGTCAGGTAACTATTCCTTCGCTTACAAGTCTTGATGTGACACCTATTACGCCACTCCCGACAAATCCTGATGATATCCCTGAAAGTATTCGAATCCGTATTTCCGGAGAGGGGACAATTATTACCAAAGCTACTGTAGAAAGTATTCGAGAATCATTGATCGGTAAACCCAAACACACATTTGGATCAATCGTTAGTGAGGTACCAGAAGTTGATAGTGCTGAATACAGTTTCTTCCCATTTTGGGCACCATTTTTCCCAGCAAATGATGATCGAATCAAGATAGAAATCCGCTAAAAAGCGCTCTAGTTGACCCAAGATAAAAAATATAGTACGATGAACCCTCATACTACATGGCAGAAGAATTGATAGCTAAAGCAACCGTTTCCGAAGCGTTACCCAACACTATGTTTCGAGTAACTCTTGAATCAGGGGAAACCATCGTGGCCTACCTTGCTGGCAAGATGCGGCTTCACCGAATCAAGGTTTTGATCGGGGATTCGGTCGATGTGGTGCTTGATCCGTATGGAGGAAAAGGACGTATTGTCAGAAGGTCATAAGTAGTGTATACTCTCCCGACCACGAAAAAAGAACGATTTTTTATCATAAATCATGAAGATCAGATCAACAGTTAAGAAAATGTGTGACAAGTGCAAGATTGTAAAACGCAATCGGCATTTGATGGTCATCTGCGATAATCCGAAACATAAACAGAAACAATAATCATGCGTATTTTAGGTATTACTATCCCCAATGAAAAGCGACTTGATGTCGGACTTACGACCCTCTACGGTATTGGTACAGCTACTGCTACCAAAATCCTCAAGCAGGTCAAAGTTGACCCTTCTACCAAGGCGAAAGATCTCTCTATTGACCAAGAAAACGATATCCGCAAGCTCATAGAAGACCGTACTATTGAAGGTAACCTCAAGCGTGAAATTGCAAGCAATATCAAACGCCTCAAGGATATCAAGGCATATCGAGGCATTCGTCACATGCGACGCCTTCCAGTCAAAGGTCAACGCACCAAGACCAACTCTCGTACTGTTCGCGGTAACGTTCGAAACACAATGGGTAGTGGTCGTCGTAAGGAAAGTAAAACATAATCACCATGGGTAAAAAAAGAATTGCAACACAAGAAGGACAACTCGTAGATGCTGACAAGCGCGGTCGTGCTGTAGCACGTACTGCCAAGAAAAAGATCGTCACAGCACAACTTGCTATCGAGGCAACGTTTAACAACACTAAAGCGGTAGTGAGCGACCCTAAGGGTAACGTTCTTTTCTGGTCATCATCTGGCTCTCTTGGATTCAAGGGTGCAAAGAAGGGTACACCGTTTGCAGCATCCAAGGTGGGTGAAGTTCTTGCTGAAAAAGCAGTCACTGCCGGTATCAAAGAAGTAAATGTTGTAGTCAAAGGGGTTGGAAGTGGTCGAGAACCGTTGATTCGAGCATTTATTGGCCCTGGTATTGAACTTCTGTCTATCAAAGATCGGACTCCTGTGCCACACAATGGTCCAAAACCTAAAAAACCACGACGAGTCTAATAATTTTTAAATATTTATATGAAACTAGGAGCAAAATACAAAATGTGTCGACGATTGGGATCTGGAGTGTTTGAAAAGTGTCAAACCGCAAAGTATACCCAAAGCGAGATGAAGAAAACCAAGACTTCGGGCAAACGCCCTAAGCAGCTTTCTGACTACGGACGTCAGTTGATTGAGAAACAAAAAGTTCGTTTCTCATACGGTATTTCAGAACGACAGCTTGGTAACTATGTTGCAAAAGCTGGTCATACAAAAGGAATGCCAGTAACTGATAAGTTGTACGAGCTTCTAGAGACTCGTCTTGACAACGTTGTGTATCGTCTCGGATTTGCACCGACCCGCCGCATGGCGCGTCAGATGGTCGCACACGGACACTTCACGGTAGGTGGCACCAAGGTCACTATTCCGTCATACGAAGTACGTGTAGGTGATCAGATCGCGGTACGAGAAGGATCACGCAAAAGCCCAATGTTTGCTGACATGAAAAAGAAACTTGAAAGCTATCAGTGGCCCAACTGGCTCAAGTTCACCCCGGAGTCTCTCCAAGCTGAAGTAACTGCGAAACCAAAAAATGACGAGCAGTTCCTCCAACTCGAAACAGTACTTGAGTTCTACAGTCGTTAGGACACAAGTTAGGAGATTTTACAAATTAATGGTACAATCATTCTCTATATGAGCGAACAACACATCATCCTCCCATCAAAACCACGAGCAACACATGAAGAAGGTCACAAAGGCGTATTTGAAATAGACGGTCTCGTCCCAGGCTACGGCTACACACTTGGTAACTCTCTACGACGTATTATACTTTCATCTCTCCCAGGTGCTGCTGTTACCGCGGTCAAAATTGATGGTGTAAGTCATGAGTTTTCTACTATTGAAGGTGTTAAAGAAGACGTTATCACACTTCTCCTCAATCTTAAAAACGTACGCTTCACTCTCACTACTCCTGAACCACAAAAAATATCGTTTACAGTCAAAGGTCCAAAAGTAGTAACGGCTGCTGACATTAATGCAAAAGGGATAGTTAGTGTTGCAAACCCTGATCAGTACATCTGTGAACTAACCAGCAAAGCTTCATTGACTGTAGAACTTACTATCGAACATGGTCTTGGTTTTGTTCCACGAGATGCTCACCACAAGCAAAAAGCTGATATTGGTACTATTTTCCTTGACGCTGTATTTTCTCCGATTCGTCGCGTAAGCTACGATGTTGAAGAAATGCGTGTCGGCGACAAAACCAACTTCAACAGACTTCGTTTGACTATTGAGACTGATGGCACTATTTCTCCACGCAATGCACTCGAACAGTCAGTGCGTATCATGATTGAGCAACTTGCAGCAGTAGTTGAGGTTAATGCACAGGATGCAATCGACGAAGTGCAAAATCGCATGGCGCTAAAAACATCTTTTGTACCAGAAAACACTGACAATGAAGCAGTAAACTCTACAGATGCTTCTGATGAAAACGTAGACGTTACAGATGTACTTAAAAACCGTATCGATTCTATCGGTCTTTCGACACGTACACTCAACGCATTAACAGCTGCAAATATTCGTACCGTAGGTGGTATTGCACGTAAGCACGTTGCTGACCTTCTCGAAATCGATGGTATTGGAGACAAGGGGATCACAGAGATCAAAGAAGCGCTCGCAGCCTTCGACTTGTCTTTGAAGGAATAATACGGTATAACAAAGCTCCTATGCGTCACCATGTAAATGTTAGAAAATTTGGACGAGAAAAGAACGGACGAGTAGCCCTCCTCCGAGGTCTTGCTGCATCTCTTATTGAGCATGGCCGTATTCTTACGACTGAAGCAAAGGCAAAAGAAATTCGCCCCAAGGTAGAGAAAATGGTTACTAAGGCCAAGAATCCTACACTTGCAAATCGCCGCGTACTTCTCTCAGGGCTGTACAACAACGAAGATGTTGTAGCGAAGCTTATTTCAGATATTGCGCCTCGCTACTCAGAACGTGCAGGTGGCTACACTCGTATTACCAAGATCGTGCAGCGCAAGAGTGACGGCTCTCCAATGGCTGTAATTGAATTTGTATAATTTTTTATGACCTACACTATCGACGCAACAAACAAATCATTGGGACGAGTAGCTACTGAAGTAGCCAGTATCTTGATGGGTAAAAATGACCCTTCATTTACCAAAAACACACTTTCAGGCAACACTGTTACAGTAACCAATGCATCTAAAATAAAGGTTGCTCCTGAAAAAATGCTCGCCAAAACATACCTTTCGTTCTCAGGATACCCAGGAGGACTCAAGTCGAGCACTATGGCAAAAGTTGTCGCAGACAAAGGCTACCGTGAGGTAGTAGCGGTTGCTGTCCGTGGTATGCTCCCTGCGAACCGTTTGCGCAAAGATATGCTCAAAAATCTCACTATCACCGAATAATTTCATGACTACTAAATCATCACAAAAATACATTGAAACCATTGGCCGACGCAAGACCGCAACTGCTCGTGTACGGATCACTCCCGCAACAAAAGCTAGCTACAAGATCAACGACAAAGATCTCGCTGATTATTTCCCAACAGCTGAGCTTCAGAAGATCGTTACTGACCCTTTCAAGGTAGCTGAGAAGGCGTACGCAGTGACCGTTCTTGTAAAAGGTTCTGGTATCCACTCACAAGCTGAAGCAGTACGACACGGCATCTCTCGAGGACTCGTCAAAGAAGACGAAGGCGACAAAGCAAAGCTCAAGACTGAAGGATTCTTGAAGCGTGATCCTCGTGCCAAGGAACGCCGCAAGTTCGGTCTCAAAAAGGCCCGCAAAGCTGGTCAGTGGTCAAAACGATAATACAAAAAAAGTCTCTCGAAAGAGGGCTTTTTTTATTGTCAGAAATCAGTATAATAGTGCCCGTATGAACGATGATGAAGATGTAGTGCTCGATCCAGAATTCGTTGAGTCTACCGAAGACGGCGACGAGCTTGGCGGATCTGACAAGATCAAGAAACTCCAAGAGAAAATAAAAGCTCTGGAGAAAGAAAAGACCGAATACCTCGACGGCTGGCAGCGTGCGCGTGCCGACTATGCGAACCTGCAAAAGACTTCTGAAGAAGATAAAAAGCGTTTCAAGCAGCTTTTTACCGAGAAGTTTGTCGAAGATCTCTTTCCGGTGATCGATAGTTTCAACATGGCGATGAGTAACAAAGAAGCTTGGGAGAAAGTCGATGCAGGATGGCGCACTGGTGTGGAGTACATCCACAGCCAACTCATGAGCGCACTTGCTACACATGATCTTGAGGTTTTTGGAAAAATAGGGGAATCATTTGACCCTACGCTCCATGAGGCAGTATCCGAAACCCAAACAGATGACACATCTCTCGATCACACCATAGCCTCAGTTCTACAGCAGGGCTACAAACTCGGCGACAATGTACTGCGCGCAGCCCGGGTGACTGTCTTTGTCCACAAGGTATAATTATCCACATTTGCGGCGCTCGAACCCAGAGGAGTATACTGGCTCTACTATGCCCAAAGCTGCTGCCAAGACAACTGAAAAGTATGTAACTATGAATGCCTTTGAGAAGGCGATGGGTTCTATTGCGAAGTCGTTTCAAAAGGTAGACGAACGGTTCGATAGCTTTGAAAAATCTATCAAAAGAATAACTACTACTCTTGAAACTATTGCATTTGAAATAGGGGATATTAAGCACGACAACAAAGAGTATCGCAGACGTGCCGCTGAGAACGAGGTTACCCTTATCTCTCATGATAAAAAGATAGACAACATACTTGCCCGTGTCGAAAAGCTGGAAGTCAAAGTGAGATAGCGTAATATTGACATTTTATGATAAAAGTGCTATGATATACGTAGCTCTTTTTAAACTAAAAAAACGAAAATATGAAAAGTTTACAAATTCTTGGTTTGTTGTTCTGCTGCATTTTTGTGGGAATGATGATTAAAGCATCTTTCTTTCCAAGTGAAAGCATCAAAATTGATTTTCAGTGGTATCACGGATCACTCATTCCTGCCATGATTGGAACATTGTGCTTGGCTGCTGCCATGTATATTGAAAACAAGCAAAAACAAAAACGTATTTTTAAACAATCCTGGTAATTTACTCATTGAAATTACAAATCGCCCTTACGTTAGTAAGGGCTTTTTATTTCACCAACTTCAAAAACTCTTTCTCAGTTTCAGTGTCTAATACACTGGTTACGAAAATCATGATCTCTGTCGTCAGACCGAGATCTTTTTTTATATTCATGAATAGGTGTTCGAATGGGTGGGGGGATATCCAGACAGAGTTTTTGAGAAGTATAAAGCCAGCTTTTTTGAGGAGATATCGGAGACCTTCGCGATCACTTTTGCGGTCTTCGGGGAGATCGAGCAGGATGATACGCCATTTGCCATCCCATGCTGGGTTGTAGAGGGTGTCTTCGTGATCGAGGGCTATGCTGTGCGCTTTCTTTTTACCTTCCCGAGTGAGGCGGGTATAGCTTTGCTGACCTGAGTCATGACTTTCTACCAAGCCACCTTCCATGAGCCCTTTGAGAGAGCGTGTGAGTGCATACCGTTGTGTACCCTCAGCGTGTACCAAATCGGCCAGATCAGCCTCGGAAATAGCGGGTTTTGCCCCAAGGAGACGTAGTATTTTCTTGGAATAGCCTGCCTTTTTAGGTGAATTGCTTGACATGAGAAAATGCTAGCACTATACTCCCATTTGTACAAGTATTTTGCGGTCGCGAAATAATTGTAAAAACCATGAATACTGAAGAAATAGCAAAAAAATTTGTTGAAATTTATAGGTCATCTGATCCTATGAAGAAATATGATTTATATTCAGAGGACTGTGTCAGTGTTGAATCGCCAGTGTACGGAATGAGACAAGAATTTAAGGGTCTTTCTGATATTAAATCCAGACATCATGAATTTTACAGTCAGTTTTCTGAAATCCACAACAAGCATGTAACCGAACCATTGATTGGAGATACAGGTTTTTCAGTTGTTATCAATTTTGATGTAACAAAAGATGGAATTGTAACAAAAATGAATGAGCTTTGTGTATTTCAAGTAAAAGCAGGAAAAATTATTAGACAAGAATTTATATATTAATTATGGCTAAAATCATTGGAATTGACCTTGGAACTACAAACTCAGCTGTTGCCATCATCGAAGGTGGCCAGCCAAAGATTATTGAAAACATCGAGGGTGCACGCACCACTCCTTCTATTGTCGCACTTGGCAAAACTGGCGATCGACTCGTCGGGCTTCTCGCCAAGCGCCAGGCGGTAACCAACCCTCAGAACACCATCTACGGTATCAAGCGATTTATGGGTCACAAGTATGACGATCCAGGAATGGAAAAAGTCATCAAGACTTCACCATTTAAGGTAACCAAAGATGCAAACGGTGGTGCACTTGTCACACTCTCTGACAAGGACTATCGACCAGAAGAAATCTCAGCAATGATCCTGCAAAAGATCAAGGCAGACGTCGAAGCAAAGCTTGGTGAAAAGGTAACTGAGGCCATCATTACTGTGCCTGCATACTTCAACGACGCACAGCGCAAGGCAACCAAAGATGCTGGTGCGATCGCAGGACTCGATGTGAAGCGTATCATCAACGAACCAACCGCAGCAGCGCTTGCATACGGATTTAACAATAAAAAAGATGAAAAAGTTGTAGTCTTTGACCTTGGAGGCGGCACGTTTGACGTGTCAGTACTTGAGATCTCAAATGACGTCATCGAAGTGAAGTCTACTGACGGAGATGCGATGATGGGAGGGCGTGATATTGATCTCAAGATCATGAACTGGATTGCAGATGAGTTCAAAAAGCAATCTGGTATTGATGTCACCAAGGATCCACTTGCACTTCAGCGACTCGACGAAGCAGCTGAGAAAGCAAAGATCGAGCTTTCTACTACTACCGAAACCGAAATCAACATTCCATTTATCACCTCTACTGACGCAGGACCACAGCACTTGCTCATGAAAATGACTCGCGCTCAGCTTGAGCAGATCGCAGATGAATTTATTACTCGATCCATTGAGATTACCAAGCGCGCACTTGATGCTTCAGGATTTGGACTTGCTGATATCAAGGAAATCATTCTTGTCGGTGGACAGACTCGCATGCCGCGTATCGTCGAAGAAGTACAGAAGTTCTTTGGTAAAGAGCCAAACCGATCTATCAACCCTGACGAAGTAGTCGCACTCGGTGCAGCCGTACAAGGTGGTGTGCTTCAGGGAGATGTGCGCGATGTACTTTTGCTTGATGTGATCCCACTCTCACTCGGTATCGAAACTATGGGAGGTGTTGCAACGAAACTCGTGGAGCGTAACACCACTATCCCTAGTTCAAAGAGTCAGATATTCTCAACAGCGACCGACAACCAACCGTCTGTAGAGATTCATATCACTCAAGGTGAGCGCCCAATGGCAGCAGACAACAAATCCCTCGGACGATTTGTCCTCGACGGTATTGCTCCTGCTCCACGAGGTATTCCGCAGATTGAAGTGACCTTTGATGTGGATGCCAACGGTATCTTGTCTGTAAAAGCGAAAGATAAGGCAACGGGCAAAGAACAGTCGATCCGTATCGAAGCTTCATCAGGACTCACTGCAGATGACATTGAGAAAATGAAGAAGGACGCAGAGCTCCACGCAGACGAAGACGCCAAGAAAAAGGAACTCGTCGATGTAAAGAACACTGCAGACATGATGATATTCTCTGCTGAAAAGGCGCTCACCGAACATGGTACTGCTATCACTGATGAGATCAAGACCGGTGTACAAGCAAAGATAGATGAAGCCAAGAAGGCAAAGGAAGGGAATGACAAGACAGCTATCGAGTCTGCAACCAGTGCACTCTCTGCTGAAATGCAAAAGATTGGCGAACATATGCAGAAAAATGCTTCAACAACTGCAGAACCTCAGCCAGAAGAAATCACCAAAGATGCTGAAGCAACCGATACGACAGGAGAACCAGAAGCTCCAAAAGCGTAAACCATTATACAAATAGAAATCTCACAAAAAGCCCTAGTAATGGGGCTTTTTGTATTATTGACTTTATATAAAATAAATAGTATAGTACGAAAAAACAAAATATGAAAAAGTTATTTTTATTTACCAAGGAAATACTTGGCGTTACGTTATTTATAATTTGGATAATTTGTTTTGGTTTCAGTATGGTTTTCTTTCAAGAAAATCAATACTTCATACCCGTACCGATGGTAATTTTTTCATTGGTAATATTGTGGTATCTAGATGAAAAAGATTTGAATCACACAGTTGCTATCATTGCTTTTACACCTGCATTAGCAGCTTTTCTTGCAAATACAGGTATTGGGTTTATAAGCTTATTCTTTACAGTTTTACTGATACCTTTGTTCAAAAATGAGTTTTTTAAAATAAAACATTTTATACAAAAAATAACTAAATCGTTCCTAAACAAATTTTTCTTTATTTAAAATTATTTCACTAAAAGCCTTTTTGAAAAAACAAACGGGCTTTTTTTATTTCCAAAATATGGTAATATCTGTGCATGAACAAGAAACGAAAAGTAGCTGCAAAAAAGAAGCGCAAGAAGGATGGCAAGACCGTCAATTTGCGTCACAGATAGTACAAGACCGCTCGAAAGGGCGGTTTTGACATTACACAAGATAAGAGTACTATTTGTACAAATACACTCGACATGGGAAAACAAGGAGAACTAAGGTTTCTATCAGCAGCAATAGTAATAGGACTTCTTGGTGTTTGTTTTTCACAAAACTACATGTACGGAATCGCAGCGCTGTGCTTATTGATGTACACTTATTCACTGGCGGTGTCTTTTGTACAAAATAAGTTATTCAAAAAAACAAACATCGAAAAAGAAATTACTTAATTTTAATGCCCCTCCGGGGCATTTTCTTTTGGGGATTTCGTGGTACAATACGGCCATGAGTAAGGACTACTACGAAACACTGGGTGTCCAGAAAAACGCCTCAAAAGACGAGATCAAGAAAGCCTTCCACAAGATGGCGCACAAATACCATCCTGACAAAAAAGATGGAGACGAAGCCAAGTTCAAAGAGGTAAACGAAGCCTATCAGACACTCTCTGACGATCAGAAGCGTGCGCAGTACGATCAGTTTGGTTCAGCGGGACCACAAATGGGGGGCTTTGGTGGCAACGGCGGTGCAGGATTTGGTGGATTTGATTTTTCAAACTTTGGACAAGGACAAGGCGGATTTGAATTTGATCTCGGAGATATGTTTGGAGATATATTTGGTGGAGGTAGTCGCCGCAAGTCTCGTCGCGGTACAGATCTGCAGACAACCATACAGCTTGAGTTCAAAGACGCTATCTTTGGTATTGATCGCGAACTCCGCATCAAGAAGCCTAGTACTTGTACGACTTGCAAAGGCGACGGGGCAAAACCAGGTACCCATCTCGAAACATGTACACACTGCGGTGGTAAAGGGCAAGTCCGCAACATCCAGCGTACGATCCTCGGCTCGATCGCAACCAACCAAATCTGTGACAAATGTCATGGTGTGGGCAAGATCCCTAAAACCCAATGTGACACCTGTAAAGGTCGCGGTATCGTCAACGAAGAACGCACCATCAAGCTCACCGTCCCTGCTGGTATTCAAAACGGTGAGACACTACGTCTCTCCGGTATGGGTGAAGCGGTCACTGGTGGGCAAGCAGGCGATCTATATGTACACGTCTCAGTCAACCCTCACAAAACGATCAAACGTGATAAATACGATCTCGTAACAACACTCCCTATCAAGCTCACCGACGCACTTCTCGGTGCGACATACGCAGTAGAGACACTCGATGGTATGGAGCAGGTCACGATCCCTGCAGGAACGCGCGTGGGCGACACAGTCGTACTCAAGCACTACGGTGTACCGACTAGCGGCTCCAAGCGTGGCAACTTCATCATCAAACTCGATATCAAACTCCCAGAGAAACTATCCAAGAAAGCAAAGGAGGTGATAGAGGAACTCAAGAAAGAGGGGATATAAACAACAAATGTCGTCAAAAAGGCTTTAGAAATAAGGGCTTTTTGTATTGACAAATAATGTGAAATATGCTATTATATAAATAGTTCTTCACCAATTAAATAAACATGAAAAAGATAATTATTTTCTTTACTCTAATTCTTTTAGCTCTCGCTGCTGCAGCTTTCTATTGGTCAATAAAAGATGACCAAAAATCATTTACCGAATATTTCCAGGCCCTTTTTATAAATGGAAATTGGAAAATAACATTGGTAATGGTCTGTATTGCAAGCCTTGCAGCAATCTGTGCAATTGGCGGATCTCCATTTACAGCAGAAAATAAGAATTAGCATAAGAATGTTTTCGCAAAAAGCCTTGATTATAGATCGGGCTTTTTTTATTGCCCAGATTTGGTAAGATACAGATACTATGGCATCCATTCCAGAACTGCGGGACGAACGACTGAAAAAGAAGGCGATGTTGGAGGAGAAGGGGATAAACCCATATCCTGCTACAACTAACCGCACACACCCTATCGACATATTTATCGATCGTTTTTCACTCCTCGAAGAACCCAAAGAAGTAGTCACACTCGCAGGGCGTATCATGAGCAAGCGCGGGCAGGGCGGACTTGCATT
>CAYSMH010000009.1:0-18192 GCA_964432275.1 uncultured Candidatus Saccharibacteria bacterium
CCAGTTACGGCGGCCTCATGTGGTGACATGTGAGGTATGCTCAACTAATATCGGGAAAACCCATATAGCAATATGAGGGCAATTCCGAGGGAAAGTTATCTGTACTGAAAAGTGATGTTTGTGAGGGATACAACACGTTTTTGCTAGGTAATAACCTACATAAAGAGTGCCTCCTAATATCGTTAGAGAAAAATCCGGAACATTTCTTCGAAGTGCCGGGAAAATTTTTCTCGTCACTTTTCAGTACAGATCACTACCCGTAGAGACTACAATAACGTTGAGCTTCTCAAATTTATTTGAGAAGAAGATATAGTCCATTCCATTTGGTAACAAATGAAAAGAAGCGTAAGACAGGTTGGTCTCCTATCTACTGCAGGCGTTGATATTTGAAGAAAGTCGCTCCTAGTACGAGAGGACCGGAGTGAACGAACCTCTGGTGTACGGGCTCTAGCGCCAGCTGGACCGCCCGGTAGCTATGTTCGGAATGGATAACCTCTGAAAGCATCTAAGAGGGAAGCCAGTTCTAAGATTAGATATCGTTTGAGGGCCGTGAGAGATGATCACGTTGATAGGCACTAAGTGGAAGCGCAGCAATGCGTTGAGCTAAGGTGTACTAATTGCCCGAGTCCTATTAGGAAATCTGGAAATCATACCCACGAAAGTGGATTCAGAAAAAAGAAGCATTGCGTGCTTTATAGAAGAAATGCTCTTCAAAAAAAATGTTCTTTAAAAAATAGCCCGGTAGCTCAGCTGGTAGAGTACCGGTGTTCCTGCCGGTGGTCGCGGGTTCGAGTCCCGCCCGGACTACGCAAAAAGAAGCAAAATTCTTTTTGCTTCTTCTATAAAGCACGCAATGAAAATTCGAGCGCACTGTCTTGGTGGTTTGTCGCAGGGGTCACACCTCTTCCCATTCCGAACAGAGAAGTTAAGCCCTGTAGAACCGATGATACTTATTAAATTAGGGAAAGTAGGTAGCTGCCAGGACTGTGCGCTTGATTTATCAAACACACAACAAGAAAACACCCGTAAGGGTGATTTTTTGTTTCTAATTCTTGCTATACTACTCACATGAATTGGGCGCAACGGCGTAAGCTTGCATATGTGATGGGTGTGCTTTTTGTTATTGCGCTTGGGTTGTCGCTTATTGTTCACAAAGCGACCAAGGTCGAGCCAACTTGTTATGATCAAAAACAAAATCAGGGAGAAGTTGGAGTCGATTGTGGTGGCCCATGTACATTTTATTGTCGAGATGAGCTTGCTGATCCCAAAGAACGATGGGTCAGAACGTTTGAGATACGACCAGGTGTCGTACATGCTGTTGCATATATTGAGCATACGTATCCGACCGCAGCTGCGCGTGCAATGCGGTACAGTTTCAAACTCTATGATGATAAGAACACATTAATCACAGAGCGCACCGGAACAACATTTTTGGGACCAATGGGGCGCACCGCTATAGTAGAAACACTTATTACTACTGGTAACGTGGTTCCAGCGCGTACTGATTTTGCTATAGTACCACCTCTTGCCTGGGAAAAAATACCACTTTCATATTCACAGATTGTACTTAAAACAGATCGCACAGAACTCGAACAGCTTCCTAGTATGACCCGATTGACTGCTACGATAGAGAATACGAGTAGGGTAAGTTTTCGCGATGTGGATGTGGTAGCGATACTCTATGATGTAGATGATAATGCTATTACGTCATCAAAAGCATATTTGAGGCAACTCAATGGTGAAACTTCTCAGCAGGTTATATTTACATGGCCGTTTGCAATGCCGGTTCCTGTTGTTCGTATAGAAATTCTCCCAAGAATAAACCCTTTTAATTCGCAACAGATATGATCAATAGATTTACTAATATAGGTCGAGGTGTTGATTGGATACTCCTAGGATCTATTTTACCTATTATGTTAGGAGGTCTTGCAACAATGACGAGTTTTGCGGGCGAAACATCTTTTTTTAGTAAACAGCTTTTGTGGATAGGGATCGGAGTTTTGATTGTAGGTGTCCTTTCTCGTATTGATATGCGGTTTTTTCGAGATTCTCGGTATGTAGTATTGGCATACGGGGCATCTATTGGCCTGTTGATACTTGTGTTATTGGTGGGTAAAACAGTCAAGGGTTCACAAAGCTGGTTTGACTTTGGCGGGTTTTCATTTCAGCCAACTGACATTGTTAAGCTTGTAGTAATTGCGGTGTTGGCAAAATATTTTTCTCGTAGACATGTTGAGATTAAACGTATCAAACATCTTATTATCTCTCTTTTGTACACTCTGGTGCCGATTGGACTTATTTTACTCCAACCAGATTTTGGCTCAGCGATGGTAGTCGGTGCTTTGTGGTTGGGGATGGCGCTTGTATCAGGTATTTCTAAACGCCACATTGTTATTGTTGCGGGAGTGGTTACGGTTGCGTTTTTGGTGGCATGGGTCGCATTGTTTGAACCATATCAAAAAGCTCGTATTCAGACGTTTATTAACCCTACTGCTGATATACGAGGAAGCGGGTACAATGCGTATCAGTCAGTAATTGCGGTTGGTTCTGGAGGAATCTTTGGTAAAGGATTCGGGTACGGTACCCAGAGCCGATTGAACTATTTACCTGAATACGAGACTGATTTTATTTTTGCAGCGTTTGCAGAAGAGTGGGGACTTGTTGGAGGAATTATTATTATCACAAGTTTTTGTATATTTTTGTGGCGTATTATTGTGCATGCTCGTCGTGGTGCATCAAATTTTGAGACATTGTTTTGTGTTGGATATGCGATTATGATTTGTAGTCATGTAGTAGTTAACATCGGTATGAATATTGGTATTATGCCAGTAACCGGTATCCCGCTCCCGTTTATGAGCTACGGCGGTTCACATTTGCTTGGTGAATGTATTGGGCTTGGGATTATACTTTCAATGGCTCGATATGAACGGGCGATTCATCCTGATGATATTAACAATGAGTTTCTTGGGTATGCCTAGTATTAATATGTCATTATTTTTATTTATCAATGATTCCGTTGGACGCTACGGAATTCTCGACACGTACATGCTTTTACTGACTAATCAGGTTGTACATGTTGTCTTGCTCGGGATTTCTTTGTACGTACTTGTCGGTGCACCGCTGCGAGCACACGGCGTTGGAGAAATGCTTCGAAGTATGAAAATAGGATTACAGTACACACTTGCGCTTGCAACTACAGCTATTGTTGTTCACTTGCTCAAGCATATAGTTGCTACACCACGACCATTTGTTGCGTTGAGCGATATTCGTGTTTTGGCTCCATATCAAGAAGGGTTTTCATTCCCTTCGATGCATGCGGCATTAGTCAGTACAGTTGCAACTATACTATGGTATTACTACCCACGTATCGGGAAGCCGTTTTCTGTTGTGGCGCTACTGGTCGGTTTTTCTCGTATTTATGTAGGTGTGCATTATCCAATAGATGTGTTTGTCGGGGTACTGCTCGGAATCGCATTAGCGGGTCTTATATGTATTGGTTTTTCCTCAGATATTACACCACGATACCGTGTTGATTTGAGACCTAAAAAGGGCTAAACTGCTCCCACTACTATGTTTAAACACCGCATTATCGCCCTTGGCGTACTTGTTATTGGAATAGCGCTCGGTTTTGTTCTTGTTCGGTCTGTGGCGCGAGATAGTGAGCGTACACCGTTTAGTCTAGGGCTGGATCTTTCTGGGGGGTCATACCTTCTATACAAGGCTGATGTACGTCAGGTACCAGCTACAGAAGTCAACAGTTCAATGGAGGCTCTTCGAGATGTGATCGAGCGACGCATCAATGCGTTTGGTGTTGCAGAACCAGTTATTGCGGTACAAACCAGTACGCTCGGTGGTGAAAAAGAACATAGGCTTTCTATTGAGTTACCAGGGGTTACTGATATAGATGAAGCAATTAAGACAATCGGACAAACACCATTTCTCGAATTTCGAACCCAGTCATTTGAAATATCAGCAGATGATGTAGATGAAAATGGTATATTGCGGATTACTCAAGACAATGCATTTGCTCCATCAGGACTTGATGGTAAATATTTGAAGCGTGCGCAAGTTGTATTTGAACCAACTACTGGATCACCGCAAGTTTCTATTCAGTTTAACGATGAAGGCTCAAAACTTTTTGAGAAAATCACTAGCGAAAATGTTGGAAAAGTTATCGCAATTTATCTCGATGGGTCGGTTATATCAGCTCCAGTGGTACGCGAAACGATTACTGGTGGCCAAGCTCAGATTTCCGGAGATTTTACCCCCGAAGAAGCAAAGCAACTTGTTGGCAGACTCAACTCTGGGGCACTTCCAGTACCTATCTCGCTAGTCTCTACTCAAACCGTAGGTGCAAGTCTTGGTGCAGATGCAATCAATGATGGTGTTCGTGCTGCACTTATCGGATTTATATTGATCGCCGTGTTTTTGATCGTATGGTATCGACTTCCAGGTCTTGTTGCTGTAGTTGCGCTTGCACTATACGTTATTATTACTTTGTTGTTGTATCAGTGGATCCCTGTTACGCTTACAGCTGCGGGTATTGCCGGGTTTATCATATCGATTGGTATGGCGGTTGATGCTAATATCCTTATTTTTGAACGTATGCGAGAAGAACGAGCTCGCGGCAAATCATCTGCAGATGTGATTGCGGCAGGCTTTGATCGAGCGTGGCTCTCAATTCGTGATGCTAATACTGCAAGTTTGATTATTGCTGCAATATTGTTCTGGTTTGGTACATCTTTGATCAAAGGGTTTGCTCTTACGCTTGGTCTTGGAGTGATTGTGAGCTTACTCTCAGCGATTGGTATTACCAAGGTGTTTCTTCGAGCTCTTCCTTCGCTCGAAGGAACGAAGCTAGGGCGAATACTTTTTAGTAGCGGATTTCATTTCTAAATATATGTTTGTTATCAAATACAAAACACTCTTTCTTGGTCTATCAACAGCACTTGTAGTAGCAGCACTTGCTGCAGTCATGGTATTTGGTTTGCGACTCGGTATAGATTTTACCGGTGGGTCGCAACTACAGGTTAACTATAGTGGAAATCGTCCTACTATGAATGAAATCCGGCAAACACTTGAAACTAGTGGATTTTCTGATGTGAGTGTGCAGCCAACAGGAGAACGTGCTGTCATACTAAAAACAACAGCGTTAACCGAAGCTCAAAAAGATGCTGTTATTGCAGCGCTATCTTCTACAGAAGAAGTTACCCAGCAAAGTTTCACTAGTATTGGACCCTCAGTAGGTGCAGAGCTCAAGCGCAAAGCTATTGTTTCGATTGGTATAGTGCTTATCGCGATCATTCTCTTTGTAGCATATGCGTTTCGCAGAGTGTCGCAACCGGTTTCTTCATGGAAGTATGGTCTCGCTGTTGTCATAGCGCTTGCGCATGACATTATTATTCCACTCGGAGTGTTTGCCGTAATGGGGTATGTTTCTGGTGCACAAGTCGATACATTGTTTGTGGTCGCACTATTGACCACACTTGCGCTGTCTATTTCAGATACGATTGTTGTGTTTGATCGTATACGTGAACATCTTGGCACTGAACGTACAACAGGTAAACCATTTACTCAGATAGTTGGAGAGAGTCTACGAGAAACATTTGCACGATCTATCAATACGTCGCTGATGGTGTTGGTAGTTATTATTACCCTTGCTATTGTTGGACCAAAGAGTACACAGCTTTTTGCTACTATTCTTGCGATAGGGGTATTTGTGGGTACGTACTCTTCAATATTCCTAGCAAGTCCTGTTCTCGTTCTTTTTGCACAGTCTAAAAAGCGAGACAGTACAACGCTCAAAACCCAGTAACATTGTTTGAACACATATTTGGGAAATACAGCATTGACACTCGGGATAAATAGGGGTAGTGTCAAAGTATAGAGCATATCGATCGGCATAGTAGTGGAATGTTGATCGTATGAGTCGTTATTAGTTTTATTTCAATGCGTTATGGTTACATTTTTTTCACGAAAGAGTTTTAGTAGCAAGATGACAGCACTCGTTGTGATGAGCGCGCTCGTTGTACAGCTCGTCGTACCATTGACCGTGGCATACGCGGTAGATGAGACGCCTGCTCCAATAGAGCAGTCAGTAGTGACTGATACAACAGAGGCAGCACCCGAAGTAGCTGCAGATACAACCACAGAAGTACCAGCCGAGGTCTTGGGCGAAGTAGCAGATACTTCAACAGAAGTACCTGCTACAGAGAATCGAGAAATACTAGTTGCGCCTGCAACAGTATCTGCAACACTGATCGTGTGCGACACCGAAGCAGATCTCCCTAACTGGGGTGCGACCAGTCAAGCTATCGATGCAAATACCGCAAGTAATTTCGTTACAGAAAACGAAAATTGTGAAGCAAAGCCAGGTTGGAGTTTCCAATGGTCAACGACCGAAGATAATGTGGGAGACAATGCTGCGAGTGGAGGTCTTGGATGGACAACTTTTGGCCCAACGGATGCTTCAGGAGTAGCAACTATTGATATAGATGCTGGTACAAACGTTGTTGTACGACAAATACCAAAACACAAGTTTGTAGACTTCAGTGGGTTCAATGATAGTGATGACTATTCTGCAGAAATGGTCTGTGGCGCACCAGAAGGTAATCATCTGTACAACAACCGAGAATCTCTTGGTG
This sequence comes from uncultured Candidatus Saccharibacteria bacterium, assembly GCA_964432275.1. GTDB lineage: Bacteria > Patescibacteriota > Minisyncoccia > Phycocordibacterales > UBA9973 > UBA4124. The sequence goes on from CAYSMH010000009.1 coordinate 6,645, forward strand.
TGGTAGAAAGCGGTGTTACGTATTACTGTGTTGGGTTCAACGCTCCTGTACCTGTTGTACAAGAACCTAAAACTGCAACACTTGTAGCGACAAAGATTGTGTGTGATGTAGAGTCAGATCTCCCAGATCTTGCTGCAACGAACACCTCGATTACTGCAACGACTGCAACAGACTTTCTTGCAGCGCATCCCAACTGCCGTGCACAAGAAGGATGGAATTTCCAATGGGCATACAAAGACGTGGGAAGTCCTGGAGATAACAAACAGATGGGGGGTGAAGGATGGAACCTTGTCGGTCCAACTGGTGTAGATGGAACAGTGAGTGTATCGATCCCTGTGTCAAATGACATCACTGTGCGTGAAGAACGTCGTGCTGGGTATGTGAACTTCAGTGGTATCGACAACCACCACAATAGTGTTTCTGCTGAAATGGTTTGTACAACTCCACCTACTGGAGCAATACACCGATATGACAACCGTGAACCGCTCGGTCCAGTAGTTGCAGGAGGTACATACTACTGTGTAGCGTTCAACCCGATCGTGGCAGATCAGCAGCAACCTACCGTGTGTGACGCCAATGTAAATCTCATCGAAAACGGAGGTTTCGAAGCTCCAGCAATTTCACCAAATTCATGGAGCATTATTCCTCCATCAAACACCAGTCTTAAGTGGCTTGTTTCTTGGATCGGCTCACCAGCAAGTGGTACGCTCGGTCTTGAGATTCAGCGAAACGTTGCAGGGGCATCATTTGCAGGCAGTCAGCATGCGGAACTCGACGGAGATCACCCAACAACTATTTGGCAAACTATTCCAACAGTTCCTGGTAAAGAGTACAAACTCGACTTCCAGTACTCAGCTCGCCCTGGTGTCGCTACTGCAGACAACAAGATCGATGTCAAAGTCGATGGTGTAGTACTCGGCGCACAACTTGCAAATGACGGCAGTGCTCTTGGAGATACAAACTGGACAGCACAGTCACGAACATTCGTCGCTACTGGCACAACAACAAAAGTAGAATTTACTGACGCTGGTGCAGACACAAGCTACGGTGGGTATCTTGATGAAGTAAGTGTTCGATGCCAGGGAGATCCAGTTCCTCCAAGACAAGTAGAATCTTCACAGAATCCAAACGCGGTTCGCCAAAGCATGGGAACAGCTGGAGGATTTATGGCGCAACCTAATACTCTCGGGGAAGTACTCGGTGCTTCGACTGAAGCAGTAGATGCAGCACTTGCACAGTGTGGCGAATACCTTCACTCATACATCAAGATGGGTCAGAAGAACCAAGCAGGTGACGTTATCCGACTTCAAGCATTTCTCAACAAGTATCTCGGAACAAAGCTTGTAACACGAGGTGTGTACGACAAGGCAACCTTTGATGCGGTACGAGCATTTCAAGTAAAGAGCGCAGACGAAGTACTCGAACCTTGGAAGAGTACTCCTGGAGGTATTAATGAAAATGGTACTGGCTATGTCTACAAGACAACCAAGCGCATGATCAACATGATCATGTGTCCGGAGCTCAACATTGAAATGCCAGAACTTCGCTAATGTAACTACTAAAAAACTGCTCAGTGTTGAGCGGTTTTTTATTGGTACGTGTACTTTTGGTGCCTATATAGTAATATAGGGATATGTATAAACGGATTGCCGATCATGTTGTACAACATGTAGTTCCAACAAAAGATAATGGATTTATTCCTCGTATTCTCAAAGAGCAAGCGATCTGGGCAATGCTTGGTGTAGGTATTGCACTACTTGGGTTTTCTCAATTTTTACGTACCACAGACTATCTCAATATTAACGCAGAAGTATATCCTACGGTGCTTGTACAAATGACCAATCAAGATCGCATCGCGTCAGGACTACAGCCGCTACAGGTTAACCCGATACTTCAACGCGCAGCATATCTAAAGGTGCAAGATATGGTTGCTAACAATTATTTTGCGCACACAAGTCCATCCGGTATTACACCATGGCATTGGTTTAAGGAAGCAGGGTACACATTTCGTTTTGCGGGAGAAAACTTGGCAGTAAACTTTACTGAAAGTACTGATGTGCAGCGGGCATGGCTTGACTCACCAACACATCGCGCCAATGTGTTGAACCCCAACTTCAGCGAAATAGGTATTGCAACTGCATACGGTACTTACAAAGGTCTCAACACTGCATATGTAGTTGAACTCTTTGGTACACCAGCAGTGAGTCAAGAGGTCAGTGTGGTTCCTACAGTAGCTACACCTTCTATGAAAGATACGACTGTGGTACCAACAGACAAGCGTGTTGCGGGGGAGTCAACTGATACTTTGCGTACAATAGATGAGAGTCCATCATTTGTATCAGTAGAAAACACTGACCCTACTCTTGTAGTTCAACCAGCTACAACCACCCCAGAACCTGAAGTGTCATGGTTTAGTCGATTTATGCTTAACATTGATACATATATTGGTGCAGTACTTGAAGTATTTGTCATAGCGCTTGTTGTTGCTATGGCTGGACTTGCAACTCGTGAGCACCAGAAACATCATCGTCGGCATTTTGCATACGGACTGATCATGATTGTAGTGCTCGCATCTATGCTTTTTGTGGGACGGATTGGAGTGTTTGCTGAGACACCGAGTGCACAAGCACAGCTTCCATATCTTGAGTTTTAGATTCTAAAATATCTGACGCTACTTTTTTATATTGTCAAATAACAAAATCGAGGTATACTGTTAGATATGACTATTATTTTGATTATTGTTGCTGTACTCGTGTTGTGGTTTGTTGTTACGTACAACGGTTTTGTAACTATTAAGAACCGAGTTGCTGAAGCATGGGCAGATATCGAAGTGCAGCTCAAGCGTCGGTACGATCTTATACCCAACCTCGTCAATACAGTAAAAGGATATGCGACACACGAGAGTGCTACCTTTGAAAAGGTGACTGCTGCTCGTACCGCAGCAATGGGGGCAACTACACCGCTTGCGCATGCCGAAGCTGAGAACATGCTCACCGGTGCACTCAAGTCTCTCTTTGCAGTGTCTGAGGCATATCCGGATCTGAAGGCTAACACCAACTTCCTCGAACTGCAGCGCGAACTCTCCGACACCGAGAACAAGATCCAGGCAGCGCGTCGTTTCTACAACGGCAACGTCCGTGACTTCAACACTAAACTCGAAGTCTTTCCTTCAAATATAATTGCTAAAATGTTCTCATTTAAAAAATCTGACTTCTTTGATATTGAAGACAACGGCGTCGAGAGTCAGCCGGTGGAAGTGAAGTTCTAGTTCATATGGTACAGAGAAAAACAGTCCTACAGATAAGTATCCTCTGTCTAGGACTGTTTTTTGCGTTAACGACAAATGCTTCCGCAGAAGTCATCAAAACCTTTGATGCGCAGATTATAGTAAACAAAGACGCAAGTGTTTCTGTTGTAGAAACTATTGTCTATGATTCCGAGGGGCTCGAAAAGCATGGGATTTATCGTGATATCACACCACGAAATGCAAAAGGTGAGGTAATGAAGATACAAGACATATCTGTAGTAGATGCAATAGGTGCACCATACCACTGGCAGCAGCAAAGAAACAATGGTGACACCAGACTCAAGATAGGTGATCCCAATGCTACATTTGTCGGAGAGAAAACATATGTCGTCAGTTATACAGCAACCAATGCAGTATCATTTTTCGATGAGTACGACGAGATCTACTGGAACGCAACTGGTAACAACTGGTCGTTTGGGATCAATGCAGTAACGGCACAGGTTAGTGTTCCTGGTTCTGGATATGTCCGTCAGGAATCTTGCTATGTAGGGGTAAAGGGAAGCACAGAAAGATGTTTCCCAGGGAGTGGACAATTTTATTCAAAACGCGCACTCCTGCCAGGTGAAGGTATGACAGTGGCGGTTGGATTTCCAAAGGGAATAACTCAACCGTATATACCAGCGACGAAAGATAAGATACGGGATTTCATGGGCCTCTGGTGGCCGATAGTCATACCACTATTTGTACTGATTTATATGTGGAAGAAGTGGTATCGAATTGGGCGAGATGCAAAGGGTCGAGGACTCATTGTGTCTGAGTATGAAGTTGTAGACAATCTGACTCCGCTTGAAGCTGCAGTGATTATCAACCAATCCTTTACTGGAAAAGATATTATTGCTGAAGTGCTCTCGCTTGCAGTGCGAGGATATATCAGTATTGAACAAACCGAAGAGAAGAAGTTTATTGGTAAAAGTATTGATTACACTCTTATGCTTACCAAGCTTCCTGATGAAACCCTTGCGCCCTTCGACAAACAGTTACTCAAAGAAATATTTAATACGATGACCGTTGGAACAGTAACGGTGCTTTCTCAAAATCATAGTTTCTATGCGATGATGGGATCACTCACCACTTCTCTAAAGAAACACTTAGTTGAAAATGAATACTACACCAAGGATTTTCTCCCGAAGTCGCTTTGGGATAAAGTTTCACCTACAGGAAAACAACTTAAATACGTAACAGCATTTTTTATACTAGTTGTAGTATTTTTACAATCGCCACTTTCTAGGTATGTTTGGGAGATTCTTGGATTTACTGCAGATCAATTTACGAGCTTATTTATTCAAGAACTCACACCAATAGTATTTCTTGGAAGTATTATTCTTGCAGTTATCAGCTATTCGATTTTCAAACACATTATGCCGGCCAAGACTCAAAAGGGCGCGCTTGTACGAGAGCGTTTACTTGGTCTCAAGGAGTACATACAGGTTGCCGAGAAAGATCGTATCGCATTTCATAATGCTCCAGAAACAAATCCGAAACTGTTTGAGGTGCTCCTCCCGTATGCAATCATGTTTGGATTTGAAAAGAAATGGGTAAAGGCATTTGAGGGAATTACACTACAGCAACCCAGATGGTATTCATCACCGAATGGAAACTTTGTACCTGCAGTATTTATTTCAGATTTCTCAAATAATTTCTCTTCGAGTTTCTTCAGTACACCATCCTCTAGTTCTGGTTCAAGCGGCGGCGGTTTATCTGGAGGAGGTGGCGGGGGAGGAGGAGGTGGAAGCTGGTAGGGCTTTTGCGGTATACTATTTATATGGTCACCGCCCCACTTATCGCCTATATACGAGCCGAGCTACAAAAAGGTAAAACACCTGATGCGTTGCGTGTCGAACTCACCAACGCTGGGGGCTGGACGATGGCAGACATTACCGAAGCATTTAAGGCCGTAGATCTCGCTACCACAGCAACTGCCGCAACAAGTGGGGCAACAACCTTGCAGTCAAAACCGATTCGCATTATTCGTCCACACAAACACGTGCGACTCCTCTGGGTCGTCATACTCGTACTGCTCGCTGGATATGCAGGCTGGTGGATCCGAGATCGACAGCAGTTTTTACAATTTCCTATTCCATTTGTACAGAAGTAAGTATGGTACAGTGTAAATAATGGCAACGATATATACACACCGCTCGTCAAATATTGGTAAAACGTGGCTTCTTGTAGGAGTATTTTTGGCGATTGTTATTGGTATCGGATATTTCTTGGCGACATACTACCAGAATCCTGGAATCCTCACCTTCGCGATTATATTTGCAGTAGGGATGAATATTGTTTCGTACTGGAATTCTGACAAGATTGCACTTGCTATGGCAAAGGCAGTACCTGCAAATCAGCCACAGTACAGCGAGCTACACAACATCGTTGAAAATCTTGCGATTACTGCAGGACTCCCAAAACCAAAAGTTTATGTTATTCCTGATGCTGCACCCAATGCATTTGCCACGGGGCGTGATGCAAAGCACGCAAGTGTTGCGGTTACTCAGGGGTTGCTCGAGATGCTCACGCGCACTGAGCTTGAAGGTGTGATTGCACATGAGCTCGCACATATTGGTAACCGCGACATACTACTGATGAGTATGGTGGCAGTTCTTGTTGGGTTTATTTCAATCCTTGCAGATATGTTTACCCGTAGCATGTTTTGGGGCGGGGGAAGTCGAGATGATGATAGTCGGGGAAGTAATGTGCTTGCGATCGTCGGTATCATTTTCATCATCCTCTCGCCGATCATTGCGACACTTATTCAGTTGGCTATTTCTCGCAAGCGTGAGTTTCTTGCGGATGCATCAGGTGCGTTGCTCACCCGATATCCTGAAGGTCTCGCACGTGCACTTGAGAAAATATCAAGCTATGGCGCTCCAATGAAAACCGCATCTAATGCAACTGCACATATGTACATCGCCAACCCATTTGGAGGCAAAGCACTACAAGGGGTCAAGCATCTGTTCATGACTCACCCGCCGGCAGCGCGTCGTATACAGATACTGCGAGACATGGCGCTATAAGTGTGTGTTACTATCTTGGCAATATCACGGAGGATTCGCATAGCGGTCTAGTGCACCATCTTGGAAAGGTGGCAACGGGGCAACTCGTTCAGGAGTTCGAATCTCCTATCCTCCGCAAAGTAAGGAGTCTGTAAGAAGACTATGTTTTGCCTCTGTAAATAGGGTCCCAGATAAGTTTGACACCTATATACTATTGTGCTATAATACGTCAAACCTCTGAAATAAGAGTTTCAAACCATATTTCAAAACTTTAAAAAATAATAACGAATGAAAATGTCAAAATTGCTTGAAAAAGCACAAAAACCTATCGGATTTATTGCCATAGGTATAATAGCTGTACTGTTTAGTTTGCATCCTGCGTGGCTTCATGACCGGATACCTTTGCGAATATACAAACCTATTGAACTACTTTCAATAGTACTGCTTTTTAGTACACTGATTGTAGTTTCGTGGAACTATTTCAAAGATCGTGATACTGGTAAAGTTCCACCGTGGTTGATTACTACATTATTGGCAGTGGGGTTGATAGCCGGAGGGTATTTTTGGAAAGGGAATCCTTTGAGTTATTTTTCTCAAAAAAATAAATTGGCACATAATAATACTGTGCAGGATTCTTCAAAAAATAATATCGAAAAGTCGGATAAAAAAACGACACCTACTAAACTCACCCAGTCTGCCATTGATTCTGTAAAAGCTATTCGTGAACAAGAAGAAAGAGCTGATTCGCTCAAACTTGCTCAACTTGAAAAAGCTGCTGCAGAAGAAATGAATTTGTTCATCCAGGACAGTACTGAAAGAGCAGAAGCTGCTGAGCGTAAATGTGTTCGTAATAAACAGATTGAAGATTTGAGTATAAAATTAGAAAAAATCATAAAATCTCGCGAAGCACTGGCAAAGATGCCCATTGTACCGAGCTGTGGAGATCAAATCAGTACCCCTGAAAAGGAAAAAGAAACAGCACGTATTGCGTCTACTAAATCGGACGATCGTAAGAATGACAAAAAATTAAAAAACAAAAACGTTGGATCTACGTTCAAGAAGGTCGTTTATGGCGGAGAGCTATAACAAAATCAGTACACAACAAAGCGAAGTATAATACTTCGCTTTTTTTATTGCCTTGTTATTTGGTCGGGTTAAACGTGATGAGTACGAGCTCGGGAGTGTTGCTGAGTCGAAATGGGGGACCAAAGGTACCTACACCAGAAGTCGTGATCACATTCATTTGTTCGTATGGATGTAGTCCATAGGTATACTTGCCATAGATGCGTCGTACTAGGTACTTGATCGGCCAGAGTTGACCGTTGTGCGTGTGACCCGATACTTGCAGATCAACCCCTACACTCGATGCCGCAGAAAGTGCGGTTGGTGGGTGGTTGATGAGGATAGTCGGTACAGAGGTGTCGAGTGATAGAGCGCGGATCGCATCGCCTGCAGCTGGAGATTCTTTGCCTGCATGATATGTAATACCAGCAATCTGTACACCATCGAGAGAGGTAACTTTATTGTCTAATATAGTAATCTTTGCCTCACGTAGTGAATCGAGGAATCCTGTATAGTTGCCATACTCTTCGTGGTTGCCTGGTGTCATAAATATTGGAGTGGTCGCGGCGAGTCGCTTCCAACTTTCTGAGATAGGTGTGGTGTCGATCGATGGTCCGTCATAAAAGTCGCCTGCATGTAGTACGAAATCTGGATCAAGTGTGATGATCGCGTTGACTACTTTGTCAGAAAATCGTCGATGGTTTATGAGACCGAAATGGGTGTCAGAGACGAGTACTGCAGTTTTGTTGTTCCATGATGTGGGTGCATCAGGTAGCGTGATGGTGTAGCGAGTTACTTTGATATGTCGTGCTTGGACAAATCCGATAGCTGCAAGCGACACAGATGCGAGCACTATAAGCCACGCACCCCATACAGGCAACGATGCACCGCCAAGCTTTGCTACGATCAGACACACACCAAGAACGAGAGCTCCCAAGAAAACATAGAGTCCAACACCAGCTATGATCTGTATCTCACGGTAGAGTACCGCTCCCACAGTACCATCACGTGCCAGTACAATACTCCCAATAAAGAGAATGGGAATAATAAAAAATACTATATATACAATACGGGTTGTCACTGTATCAAGTCGCAGGCCAGTGCTGTACGACCGGGCGGTAACAAACGAAATAGTGATTAGAACCGCCGAGATGATAGCGAGGAAATATATACGAGACATGGTCGTATAATAGCATGCTACAATCGGTTTATATGGATTTTGCTACGTCATATCAGAAGCTCAACACCGAACAGAAAAAGGCTGTCGAAACGATCGACGGACCAGTGATGGTGATCGCAGGACCGGGGACCGGCAAGACACAGGTGCTCGCGCTCCGTATTGCACATATTCTCAACTCTACCGATACTCCACCAGACGGGATCCTTTGTCTGACATTTACCAACGCCGGAGTCAAAGCTATGCGGGAGCGACTACTGACACTTATTGGTCCTACTGCGACACGAGTAAAGATAACAACTTTTCATGCATACGGACTTGAGTTGATTGAAGAATACTATGATGTGCTCGGCTTTGATACAGTACCAACACTGCTCGATGATGCAGCGACTGTCGCTCTCTTTCAAGAAGTACTCTTTGCACGCGAATGGGATTATGTGCGACCACGCAACAATCCGACACTTTTTTATAACGATCTCAAATCTCTCATCTCAACACTCAAACGTGATGGCATAAGTCCGAGTGATTTCAAGCAAGCAACGCTCGATGATATCGAACGCATCAAACATGACCCAGAGAGTATATCTAGACGCGGTGCATCCAAAGGTGAACTCAAAAAGGATGCAGAAAAGAGTATTGAGTCACTCACGCGCACACTCGAAGCGGCAGACTTTTATGCACAATATGAAGATACAAAAAAAGCACGAGGAGCGATCGACTACAACGACGTACTCTCGCTGATGGTGCGTGTCGCACACGAGAGTGAAGACGCGGTTGCGGCAATCCGAGAACGATTTCTCTATGTACTGATCGATGAACATCAAGACTCAAGCGGGGTGCAAAATGCATTTCTGGAAGCGGTATGGAAAGAAGTCGAGCAACCCAACCTCTTTGTGGTCGGGGACGATCGACAACTCATCTATGGATTTGGAGGAGCGTCACTTGCATACTTTGAATCCTTTAAGCATACGTTTGGCAAAGCAACACTTATCACACTTACACACAACTACCGATCTACACAAACGATCCTCGATAGTGCCGAAGCGTTGCTGCAGAGCTCGCTTGCAACGGGCAAACTTGTTGGTTCTGATGCATACACCCACCCTCTGACACTTGTTGCATGTGAGTACCCAAGAGATGAGATTGTCGCAGCTGGTACATCATTTCGCCAAGCAATAGCAGAGGGTGTTGATGCAAATCAGTGCGCACTGCTTGTTCCGAAAAATAGACATGTAAAAACTGCGGTTACTATATTGCAAGACATGGGCCTTTCTGTTGCTGCAGGAGCAAGTCTAGGACTTCTAGAAGTACCCGAGACACATACACTTTTTACAATACTTCGCATCATACACAACCCGTACGATGTAGTTGCGCTTAGTCAGAGCATGGTGGATCCTGTTGTCGGGATAGATGCACTTGTTGCGCACGAGTATTTGTACCATGCAGACACACGCAATCTTTCTGTATCTATGCTGGTACAATCTGAGCACCCATCGATCAGTGCATGGGGAGTATTGCTTGCATCCTGGATCAAAGAACCGCGGAGTGTGTATGAGATGATCCAAGTTATTGGAGAAAAGATACTCCTTGAAAACCCACCCAACGATGAATCGTTTCGTAGACGAGTAGAGGTTATTCGTACATTGTTGCACCTTGTGCTTTCGCAGATTGAAAAGAAACAACAGGTGTCACTTGTAGATTTCCTTACGTTTATTGATCATATGATCGAGTTTGGTGAAGATATACCTCTTGCGGTATTTGGTGCAGAGTTCGGTATCAAAGTGTTGACACTCCATGGATCAAAAGGGCTCGAGTTTGATCATGTATGGATCGCGCATATGGATGAGCGATCACTTATGTCGATCAGACGTGGTGGATTTGTACTTCCGCAATCTATTGCACAGACAGAGCAGGAGGCACAAGAAGAAGTCGCAAAGCGTCAACTCTATGTCGCAATCACGCGCGCCAAATATACATGCACGATCTCATATGCATCTGAGAGTAACTCTGGTGCAAGTCAGCAACTCGCGTCTATTGTCGAGTCACTTCCAGCAGAGCTGCTACAAAGAAAAATATTTGATGAGCCTGCTGATCTCAAGCAGTACGTAGTTCATACCGATCGCCCCGAACCTACACAGCCCGATGCACTTATCGATCTCGTTCGAGCAGAATATGCAGATCGCAAAGTGTCAGTCACACTACTGAACAATTTTTTTGAATGTCCATGGAAATGGTATTTCAGAAGTTTGCTCCAGCTTCCTGAGGCGATGACTGACTCGATTCATATTGGCAATATCGCACATAAAACAATCGAGTACATTCTCAATAAGAAAACTACTGATCGCAGTCCTGGTGCGGTCAGACAATACATACAAGAGTGCGCAGTCACTGAAGCGCTCTATGAGCAAGACATCGCAGCTCGATATATACATCATGTACAAAAGATAGTCGACACATGGATGACTACGTACTATCCAGATATTGTTGCGCCATATGACACTGAGAAAAACATCGCATATCGTGATCCCGACTTTGCACACCTGTCGATCGTCGGAAAAGTAGATTTGGTAGAAGAGATAATTACAGGAGAGGTGAGAGTGACTGACTGGAAAACGGGTAGTACCAAGACTGCTACCGATATTGAAAAAAGTGATGATGCAGGCCATATGTCAGGACTGCTTCGTCAGCTTGCAATGTACTCATACTTGATCCATGGTCAGTCCAAGAGTAGTCTCGAGGTCACTGAGTCACGCCTCGTCTTTGTTGAATCAAAAAAAGGGGACAAGCATGCAGTGCATGTGAGAAAAATAACTACCGATGACACTGAACGTCTTCGTAGTGAGATACAAGAGTATGATATGTTGCTCAAAAGTGGGGAGTGGATCACTCAGCAATGCCGTGCCAAGCTCTACGGGTCCGACACTGAGTGCCCATACTGCGCGCGAGCGCGTGCGATCTATGCTGTGGATACAACTATAGACAATTAGTTTGCTATACTTATGTATACAAATG
>CAYSMH010000010.1:0-16957 GCA_964432275.1 uncultured Candidatus Saccharibacteria bacterium
TACTATTATGAACAAACCTTTCTATATTACGACCACACTGCCGTATGTGAATGCAGAGCCACATGTGGGTTTTGCGATGGAGATTATTCGTGCCGATGCGGTCGCGCGATATCAGCTTTCACAAGGTCGAGATGTATTTTTCAATACCGGAACTGACGAACACGGACAGAAGCTCTATGATGCAGCCCACAAAAATAACGAAGACGTCCAAGCATATGTCGATCGATACGCGGCAGCATTTCGTAATTTGAAATCGTTGCTCACGATTATGGATGATGTACATTTCATTCGCACTACCGACGCTCACCATGAAGCCGCTGCGCAGAAGCTCTGGCAAATAGTTGCAGATAATGGATACATTTACAAAAAGAATTATCAAGCCAAGTATTGTGTTGGGTGTGAGCTTGAGAAAACTGATAGTGAGCTCAATGATGACGGCCGCTGCCCGATACACCCTGACCGCGATATCGAACTGATTAATGAAGAAAATTACTTTTTTGCTTTTTCCAAGGTTGCACCACTTCTCAAAAAGCTCTATGAAGAAAAGCCGACTTTGGTCATACCAGAGTTTCGTTTCAATGAAATGAAAGCATTTCTCGATCGAGGACTCGAAGACTTCTCAATCTCCCGACTTCGATCCAAGATGTCATGGGGCGTACCGGTACCAGGGGATGATGAACATGTGATGTATGTGTGGTTTGATGCACTCACCAACTATATCTCTACACTCGGATGGCCCGAGGATGCGCAAGGGCAGTACAAGAAGTTTTGGGCAGAAGGATACAAGATCCAATACTGTGGCAAAGACAATGTGCGTCAGCAGTCGATGATGTGGCAGGGGATGCTGCTTGCGGCAGGGCTCCCGACCACCGACCATATCATTATCAACGGCTTCATCAACAGTGGTGGGCAGAAAATGTCCAAGTCACTTGGCAATATTCTCAAGCCAACTGATGTCATAGAAATGTTTAAACCGGCCGCGGGGGATTGTGCCACCGATGTACTGCGCTACTATTTGTTGCGCCATATGAATTCCTTTGAAGACGCTGACATGACGGTGGAGTCTATCCGAGAGGCATATCAGTCGCACCTGGCCAATGGTCTGGGCAACCTCGTCTCACGTGTACTCACTCTTTCTCAGGCACATATTGATGCATTTATCCCACCAGAAGCAAAAGAAGAGTTTCCGTATGAGTATGCGATCAATGCATTTGATCTACAAAAAGCAATGAATGAAATCTGGGAAGGGATCAAAGAGCTAGATACGTTTATTGCAAACGAAAAGCCGTTTTCAGTGATCAAAGAAGATGAAATAAAAGGGAAAGAGATGATCTACAAACTCGTGTCTGATCTGTACTTCATCGCTACAGCCCTTGCGCCATTTATGCCAACAACGTCTGCGAAGATTTTGGAACTTATTAAAGAGAATAAGAAACCAGAAATACCATTGTTTGCACGACTATAATGTATGCACACCATCGACACTCACTCACATTTCAATTTGTCACAGTTTGATGCCGATCGTGATGAGGCGATCGCGCGTATGGTGGAGGCTGGGGTAGGGACAATATGTATCGGGATCGATATGAGCAGTAGTACAAAAGCAGTACAGATAGCCGAGATCCACAAAGACGTATGGGCAATCGTTGGTGTCCACCCGACTCATTGGGAAGTCGAGTACGATCACGATGCGCTTGCAGAGCTCGCACGAGCACCCTATGTTGTCGGTATTGGTGAGTGCGGACTCGATTACTATCGCGAACCTGACCGCAAAGCAAAGCATCAGCAAAAAATACTCTTTCAAGCACAAATAGATCTCGCACGGGAACTCGATCTACCACTCATGCTTCACATACGACCAGAGCAGGGTAATATGGATGCCTACGAAGAAGCGCTGGGGATGCTCCATGATGCACAGAGCACATGGCCGACCATGAGAGGTACTGCACATTTTTTTGCGGGAACAAAAGAAATCGCTCAGCAGTTTATTAACCTTGGATTCCATATTTCATTTAGTGGGGTAATTACTATTTTCCCAGAATACGAAGAGGTAGTGAAAAGTGTCCCTATTGATCGTCTGCTTTCAGAGACTGATGCGCCATTTGCCGCACCGATCCCATATCGTGGCACCCGCAACGAACCAGCCTATGTCGTCGAAGTCGTCAAAAAGATTGCTGAAATCAAAGGTCTTTCAGTACAAGAAACTCAAGCGCAATTACTCAAGAATGCAAAATACCTGTTTAGTATTGTCTAATTTACAAACCATCCAAAGTAGGGTAGTATACGCCCGTAGCCCCCGTTCTCTGGGAAGCGCTCTCTATCTTGAGCACAATCCTGGGGCATAGGTCCGAAGCGGGCTCCCGTCTAGTCTATATGACAGGCGATTATCAAAAAAAGAATAGTTTATAGTATGTCATCATCAGAAGACAAGCGATTCTATGAGATTGGATATCTTATTACCCCGACAACAGCAGAAACTGAAGTCGATGGCGTGGTGAGTACACTCAAGAACGCGATTGCAAAAACAGAAGGCTCAGTCCACAGTGAAGGAGCTCCAGAATTTATTGATCTGGCATACCAGATGGAAAAGGAGGTTGCAAGTAAGAAATACAAGTACTCTCAAGGATACTTTGGATGGATTAAATTTGAGACAACCCCTGAAAGCATAGAGGGTCTTACGAAGGCACTTGATGGAAATAAAGACCTCATCCGGTATATACTGATCAAGACAAGCGTGGAAAATACGATTGTCTTTAAAAAGCCAAAAGTAGATGCAAAACGTGAGACCGCCCTGAGCGACGAAGACATGGCGGCCCTCATTGCAGCAAGCGAAGCGGAAGCAGCGCAAGAGATGAAGGAAGACCATGAAAAACTTCCTGATCTCACCGCCGACTCCGTGGACACACCTACCACTTCATCAGAAGAATAATCATATGTATCTCAACAAAGCCATCATACTCGGTAACCTTACTCGGGACCCTGAACTTAAAAGTCTTCCTAATGGAACAAAAGTCGCGAGTCTTTCACTTGCGACCAATCGTACCTGGAAAGATGCACAAGGAATGAAACGTGACAGTGTGGAGTATCACAATGTTGTCGCATTTGCCAAGCCGGCAGAACTGATCGCACAGTATTGTAAGAAAGGGTCGTCATTATATATCGAAGGACGTATCCAAACTCGATCGTGGGACGCAGCTGACGGCAGCAAAAAATATCGTACAGAAATTGTACTTGAAACATTTCAGTTTGGTCCTAAAGCTGGAGGTATAGGTGGGGGATCGTCTACACAAAGTAGTGGTCCAATCAGTGACCAAGAAGCACCTCAAAAGGATGCTCCTGCAGATCTCGATACAATCGAATATCCTGACGAAGAAATCAACTTAGAAGACATTCCGTTTTAATTTAATTAGCATTACTGACATTTATGAAGAACGACTACTTTAACGCAAACAGCATCCACTTCATCGACTACAAAGATGTAGAGAACCTCAAGCGTTTCCTTAACCCCAATGGTCGTATTCTCGGACGCAAGCGAACAGGTCTTGCAGCCAAGAATCAGCGACAGCTCGCCGAAGCAGTAAAGCGTGCACGGTTTATGGGACTTCTCCCATTTATCGCAAACTAACTATTTTGCCAAAAACCACCCGAAAGGGTGGTTTTTGTATTGTGTAGTCAAACAAAAGAAACTTTGCTATAACTAATCAAATTGATTGATATATGAAAAGTATAGCTACGTTTGCATCTATGGGTATTGCTATTTTTGGTGGGTTACTTGTTCTCGGTATTCTACCGTACATTCTCGCGTTTTTTGTTGCAGTACTGATGTTTGCAACACCTATTGGAATAGACATACTGATACCTGTATCTTTAGAGTATCTACCCAGTCACGTATCGCCAATAATACCTATCAAGATACCCTGTATTGGATTGCTGGTATCTATCGTATTAAAAAACTTGAAAAAACAAAAACTCCGCTATAGCGGAGTTTTTTATCTACACCTGTTAGTTTGCCCGTTCGACGTATTCTCCGGTGTCAGTATTGATGCGAATCTTTTCACCGATCTCGATAAAGAGAGGGACTTGCACGGTAGCACCACCTTCGACGGTCGCAACTTTGTTGCCGCCAGTTACTGTTGAACCCTTGATAGATGGGGGAGCATCGATGACTTCGAGCTCAACCTTGACCGGGATCTTCACACCCACGATTGTTTCTTCATCTTCGTCGTCTGTAAAGACAGTGAGTTCAACAGGATTATTTTCTTTTACATACTTGATTTTGTCACCGACGATGTCTTCTTTGAGAGAGAACCGTTTACTTTTGTCATCAGGATTAGTAAACCAAACTTCGCCCTTGGCCTTGTAGAGGTAAGTGACGGTCTTGGTAGAGATATCAGCTTCTTCAGCTTTTTCGGATGAACCAAATGAGATCTCCGCAACTCGTCCAGTGAGAAGGTTTTTGAGCTTGGTAGCGTTCACTGGTTTGCGCTGCTGCTTACGGAAGACGTGAGAGGATATAACTTCGTGTGGCGCACCGTCCCAGACAATAATCTTTTTTTCTTTAATTTCGTTGTATTCAAGCATACTCATAGACCGAGATTGTAGCCCAACAGGGGAGAAAAGTCTATGTTACTACTCTCCTGAACTCTCCATCACGACTTCCTTCATCCGTTTGCGAATATCTTTTTCGATAGAGTCCCGGACCTTGGTGTTCTCTCGCATAAACACTCGTGAGGCATCATATCCGCGGCCGAGTTTCACTTCTTCACCTTTCTCTGGTTTATAGGTGTATGAAGTACCGCTTTTTTCTATGACACTGAGTTTCTCTCCCAGAGCGAGGAGTTCTCCTTCGAGTGATATACCTTCACCGTAGATGATATCAAACTCAGTCTGCTTGAATGGGGAAGCGACCTTGTTCTTTACTACTTTTACACGTGTACGAGAACCGACAACCTCTTCACCCTTTTTGATCTGGGCGATACGTCTGATATCGAGACGAATAGAAGTATAGAATTTGAGCGCCTTACCACCCGGAGTGGTTTCGGGGTTGCCAAACATCACACCGATCTGCATACGGATCTGGTTGATAAATATAACAATAGTCTTGGACTTGTGAACGATTGCAGTGAGTTTGCGGAGTGCTTGAGACATGAGGCGCGCTTGTTTACCCATGTGTTGCTGACCCATGTCGCCTTCGATCTCATCTTTGGGGGTAAGTGCTGCAACAGAGTCGACGACAACAACGTCGATCTTGCCGCTTCGGACGAGTGATTCGCAAATCTCAAGGCCTTGCTCGCCAGTATCTGGTTGAGAGATGAGAAGTTCGTTGATCTTTACGCCGATTTTGCCCGCATAATCTGGATCCATTGCGTGCTCTGCGTCGATATACGCACAGATGCCGCCGAGTTTCTGTGCCTCAGCAACTACGTGAAGTGCGAGCGTTGTTTTACCAGATGATTCTGGACCAAACACTTCGATGATGCGACCGCGAGGAAGTCCGCCAATACCAAGTGCAATATCAAGTCCGATTGATCCGGTAGGGATAGTAGAAATGTTGACTTTTGGTTGCTCACCAAGCTTCATA
This sequence comes from uncultured Candidatus Saccharibacteria bacterium, assembly GCA_964432275.1. Taxonomy (GTDB): domain Bacteria; phylum Patescibacteriota; class Minisyncoccia; order Phycocordibacterales; family UBA9973; genus UBA4124. Next base: position 5,582 of record CAYSMH010000010.1, read on the forward strand.
ATCGCACCCTCACCAAACTTCGTTTGGATAGAGCGAATGGTTTCTTCGACAGATGCGTCTGTTGATTTGGGTTCTTTTGTTGCTTTCTTAGCCATAGTATTTATAGGGAATTATTGATAACGGCGTCGTCTGAAATTGCGACTGACTCAGGGGTACGTACGACTACATGATACGTCTTTACTTTTTGATTGCCAAACTGATCTTTGAGTGCGACTTCGACAATATTGTATCCAGGGGAGAGAAGGATTTCATCTGCAAAAGATCCATCTCTGGTGATGGTAATAGGACGCCCGTTGATACGGAGCTCTCGTGCGTGTCGAGCAACACCAGATATGGGCAGAAGGGGGGATTCTATAGTAGCGCCGTTTGAGGCGGTAGTGATCCTCAAAGGGGCTCCTAGTATGCTATCGCGCATGTTGTATGCAATAAGTCCCAAGACGCAAAATCCAATCAGTACAAAAAGAGATGATTTGAGTGTAATATTGTTTTTCATTGCGATAATACTCATATATTATATACCCATTTCATCTGCAACAGTATCTGAGACAGCGTTTTTCATGCCACCATCAAGTACATCACGTGGTTTTGCACCGTCTTGAGGGCCGATTACTCCGCGTTCTTCGAGCATATCCATCAGACGTGCTGCGCGTGCGTAGCCAACTTTGAGTTTACGTTGAATATATGAAGTAGATGCTTTACCCGCTTCGATAATGCATGCGCGTGCATCTTCATACAGAGGATCGTCATCTGTATCTTCCATGGAGTCGCTAAACATCGCTTTTTCTCCCGATACTGCACCTGAGAGCTCGATCATATCGCGTACGTCATCTCTAAATGCGTTTTTGAGGTATTTGACCACTTCTTTTACTTCTTCTTCGGTAATAAATGCGGATTGAATACGTTCTGGCTGGTTGCTTTCGACAAGAGCAAGCATGTCACCATACCCGAGCAGTTTTTCTGCACCACCCGCGTCAAGAATAGTACGAGAGTCAATCAGTGTAGGAACACGTAGGGCTATACGAGATGGAACGTTTGCCTTGATGAGTCCTGTAATAACGTTTACCTCGGGACGTTGGGTTGAAAGGATGAGGTGAATACCCACCGCGCGAGACATCTGCGCAAGACGCACAATAGCTGCTTCGAGTTCACGAGGATACGCCTGCATGATATCAGCAAGCTCATCAATAATAATGACGATGTATGGGAGTCGTTCGGGACCATCTTCACTCGTAGTTGTTTTTGCAAATTCAGTTGCGTATTTTTTGTGATATGACCCAATATCACGCACGCTTTCACCTTCGAGGATGTCATACCGGCGACTCATTTCTGTTGCCGCCCATTTAAGTGCAAGGATCGCTTTCTTGGAGTCAGTGATCACAGGAGTCAGGAGATGAGGGATGCCATTGTAGAGCGTGAGCTCGACGCGTTTGGGGTCCACAAAAATAAATCGTAGGTCATCCGGTCCATGGCGATACAACAGAGATGCAATGATTGCATGTATCGTCACTGACTTACCTGATCCTGTGGTACCCGCGATCAGGAGGTGTGGCATGCTTGCAATACTTTTAAATACTGGCTTACCAGAGATATTGCGTCCAAGTGCCACGGAGAGAGGTTTTGCGGCACTACGAAACTGTGGATCAGAGAGTAGTGTTGCGAGCCCGACGGTTGCTTTGGTCTTGTTTGGGATTTCGATACCTACCAGTGACTTGCCGGGGATTGGTGCCTCGATACGCAACGGATGGGCAGCCAGGGATAGTGCGAGGTCGCTTTGGAGTCCAACAATACGAGAAAGCTTCACTCCTTGTGCTGGTTTGAGTGCGTATCGAGTAACGGTTGGTCCGATGGTGACCTCATCCATTTCTACTTCAATACCAAAGTTGCCGAGAGTGCGACGAATAATGTTTGCATTAGCCTTCACGTCACCTACATCAGCTTTGCCGCGGTCACCCTCAAGAAGAGATAAGGGGGGAGGGGTATATGCTCCAAATGTCACACGGCGCTTAGTATCAATAATGTCTTCATTAGATGAAGCATCAGTAACTTTCATTGGAGATATTTTTTCTTTTTGTTGAGATACGGATGGTGCTTCGTCCATGGTCTGTTCTTGTGGGAGTATCTCTACTTCTTCTTCAAGAGGTTGTCTGTTGCGTTGAAATAGTCCACGAATCCGCATACCGAGCTGATTAAAGAAAGGGAAGATGTTGGGGGTCCGATCAAAAAATAGTGCAAATGAACATACGACCACAAATAAAAGGATGATAGTCGCAAATACTGTTTCAAACCCCATCACAAGCGGGGTCGCAAAGAGTGTACCAACGATGCCACCGTAACTACTGTTGCCAATAGATAGAAGTGTCAAAAGAGAAATAATACCTACAGATCCACTAACTATTTCTCGAGTCGTAACTTCGAGTCTTTTGTTGCGTAGTATGAAAACACCCGCAGTACCAAGTGAAAGTGGGATGATGATACTACCCGCACCAAAGAGGCTATAGGCTGCTTTGTAGAGTAGAAAGCCTCCTATACCTGCAGCTCCAACCATTCCTCCGACTGATACCAGTGCTACTAAAATAAGTAGTAGTCCAAGGACGACTTTGTTTGTTCTACTAGGTTCCTTACTTTTTTTCTTGGGTCGTGCCATAGCTATATGTCACAAGAGTATAACACGCGTATGGTGGTAAAACCATTGAAATATAAGGATTATTTGGACACAGCTACCTACTTGTACAACCGGTATATGTCTTTTATACTGTCTCATACAAACCGTCTTATAAAAGACAAATAAAAGTCAAAGACATAATGCAAAAAATAATTACAAATAAAGGCAATACAAACGAAACCTATCTATCAAAAGGACAAAAGCTAAGTGCTGCACTTTATCTTGTCACTAACCATGTCCCTGATAATGATCCGTGTAAAAGCGCACTTCGTGCGTGTGCGGTCAAACTTGTTACCAGTCCCGCAGAGGTTGCATCTTGTGTTCAGGATATCAAGTCACTGCTAACTATAGCGGTATTGAGTGGAATGATTCGAGAACAAAATGCGCGAATTATTTCTACAGAGCTTGCTTCGTACAGAGCACTCGATACCTACGAGACAGATACTATCGAGCAACTTTTTGTCACTAGTACGCCTGTCTCAAAAATGTCTTTTATTACAAAAACGACAGTACCTTCTATTGAAAAAATATATACAAATAATGATCAAAAATCAAAAAGACAAGAAGATATATTGTCTTTTATAAACCAGAGAAAGTCTGCTGTCGTCAAGGACATTTCTACACTGTTCCCAGATGTGAGTGAGAAGACTATTCAGCGCGAGCTCGGGGCGCTTGTTGATGCAGGCAAGATCACTAAACGCGGTAGTAAACGGTGGAGTATTTATCTCGCCGTATCTGCCTAATATCTGGATATAGTGATGTAATATCGCGCATATTGTACAGTCAGACTACACGAGTGGTTTACTCCGCTTTTTCTTTTCTACATCATTAGACAGTGCTACCCATCTTTTAAAATGGGGTGTACCAAGGACTAGGTCAAAACGGCCTTCTGTGGTACTATATAGGCTGTCTTTTGGTATATCCCTAGGCGCAAGTTTGGGGCTGTAGCAAAAGTCAAAACGGTATGTCTCGCAAGAGACAGACCACCCAGCGGCTCATTGAAAACTTGATAGAGCGAACTTACAAAAGTACGTTATTACAAGCTTTCGGTGTAGCCGCTTCGTTTGTATGTACTCTCTACCTTTGGGTAGGGGGTATGCACATATCGGCCTTGTCGACACGGCAGATAGCACAGCTCGTTACTGTGTTTCTGCAATCAAGCTACACCGTGTTGTGTTCGTTGTGATAAAGACCACGCCCACAATACAAGACGCATACATGCTATATACATGTACGCGGATTACTAAACATTAATTACACTATGTCTAAATTTACAAAATTTCTCGTAGGTACACTCGTTGCTGTTGCCGCTTTGGTTACAGTTTCTAGTGCTGCTTACACACACACTGGCGTTCTCAAAATGGGAATGACTAGTTCACAAGTTATGAGTCTTCAACAGACTCTTAACGGTAGCGGTTTCCTTGTTTCTACAACAGGTGCTGGATCTCCAGGAATGGAATCTATGTACTTCGGTGCAAAGACTAAGGCTGCTGTTATGTCATTCCAAATGGCAAAAGGCCTCAAGGCTGACGGCGTAGTTGGAATGCAAACCGGTACAGCTCTCGCAGCTATGACTGGTGGCTCAACTGGTGGTTCTAACCTCCCAGCTGGCTGTACTTCAACTTCAGGATACTCTCCTGTAACAGGACAGATGTGTTCTGGTGGTTCAACTGGTGGCAACACTGGTGGTTCTACTGGTGGCGCTCTTACTGGTGGTGCTGGTTCAGTTGATGAATACAAGCTTCTTGCTTCTCCATCAAACAACCAGGACGTTGGTGAAGATCAGGACAATGTTAAGGTTCTCGGATTCTCAGTAGAAGCTGATGATTCTTCAGACCTCAACATCAAGTCAGTACGTCTCGTACTCGGCTCAGTTCCTTCATCTCCAGCATCTGACAACTTCGAAGACTACGCTGACTCTGTATCTGTATGGTACGGTTCAACAAAGGTTGCAGAAGTTGACGCTGATGAATTCAACGATGACAACGACTACACAAAGACTATCTCATTCTCTTCTGACGCTATCGTTCGAAAGGGTGCAGTTGGTAACTTCTACGTAGCTGTGTCAGGTGCTTCAAACCTTGACTCAGATGACATCGGTGAAGACTGGACAGTTGACGTAACAAACGTTCGATGGGTAGATGCACAAGGTGCAACTATTTCAGAAGATCCTACACTTACAGTTCGAACATTCTCATTCGAATCATTTGCTTCAGCAAACGATGTAGAACTCCGACTTACAGAAGCTACTGACAATCCTGATGCTCAGGTTGTAATGGCTGATGATAACGGTTCTACAGACGGCGTTACTCTCTTGAAGGGTAAGCTCAAGGCTGTTGGATCTGATATCAACATCAAGGGAATGATCGTAACTGTTGCAGCTACTGGTACTGGCGACATCGAAGAAATCGCTTCACAGTTTATCGTTAAGATCGACGGTGATGAGGTTGATTCTGTTGACGCAGCAGACTGTGTAACTACAGCTTGTACTGCAAGTGAAACTTACGACTTCGACGACATTGATGTAACTATCAATGAAGGCGACACTGTAGACTTCGAAGTTCTCGCTGATATCAACGAGATCGACGGTACTACTGTTGCAGAAGGCGACGCTCTCACTGCATCTATCACTATGAACGCTACAAACGTTGATGCTGAAGATCAGTCTGGCGAAGACCTCACAAACAGTGAACTTACTGGTGCTATCTCTGGGGATCCTCAGTCATTCATCACACAGGGTATCTCTGTAACAGCTGGCTCAATGACAGCTGCAGCAGAAACTGTAGATGGTGCTGCTGATTACTCTGTATACAACATGAAGATCTCAGTTACTGCTATCGATGGTGATGTATACCTTGATAAGTCATTTATTAACTCATCAAGTTCATCAACAACAGCGGTTGGTAATAACCGTGTAGCGGTATTTAGTTCTGCAGGTACACAGCTCACAACTGGTTTCGCAGCATCTATCTCTTCAACAGACAATGATGCTCAGGAACTCACAAACACATACAAGATCACTGACGGCGCAACTGCTGACTTTACAATTACTGTAAATGCAACAGGTGTTACTGGTTCTAACCAGCAACGTGCAGTCCTCTATGCTCTTGAATGGGGAACTTCAGATGCGGCTACTCTTGCCAACGTTTACACTTCAAACATGGGTCTAAACGGTGACTACAAGACAAACCTTGTCTACGTAAGTGGCGTGTAATCTCTAGGGATTAAATAAAGCTTAAACAAAAAACCGCCTTCGGGCGGTTTTTTGTTATATGTACTAAATCTTTATTTTTTCTTTATCTCCGATTGCTACAGTGATTGAAACATTCACAATTTCATAACCAAAAACTTACAATCATGAAACAGAAACTCGTAGTACTCATCATGTATATCTGTATGTACGGTATCGCTGTTGCACAACCACCAGGCTATCCTGGTGTAGGTATCAACACTCTCGATGGTTCGCAACTCAAGGCCGCACTTGAGATCCGTGGTACGGTTAAAATAGATACGATGCCTCCACCAACAGTGCCAACCAGAGTTCTCGTTACTGATCAAAACGACTCAATCATTCACAGCATGCGGATTGATTCATTTGCCATTTACTTGGGTAAACTCTCTACAGGATACCCAGACATTACCGGGTGGGGATTCGGTATCTTTAGCACAGGAGTTATATCGTACACAAGCTCTTTTTTTAGGGACTCTAAAGATAAAGTTGGTGTGCCATCTGTTAATGCCGTAAACGTTTTTTCTTTTGAAAGCGATGAATCACCAGTCCAAGAAAGAAATGTATTTTTGGACTGGACAACCATATCTAACCCTTCAGACTTCTCTATCAAGGGTGGAGTAGTGAGTTTGGGTGGGTATCTATATGTGTCAATGAAGGATGATGGCCTAAATGAACGTAGGGTTTATCGATACGACAAAAATGCGCTCAGTGCAGGTGGTATACGTATGTCATTTGCGGGTTTACTATTGGCGAACGCAGGGGAGGCAATAATGACATCCAATGGAAAGGATTTCTATTTCTCGTACAATGCCGGAAACGCACCGGACAACACTATCGCTAAATACACCGTCTCGGGTACAAACTTCGTCTATGTGTCATCGATCACACTTGGTGCTCCTGGTGATTTCGCACAATCATTTCTCGTCGATTCTCTCGAAAACTACTATGGGTTGTCGGCGGTCTTTCCTACTATACTCAAGAAGTTTTCCTCCTCAGGTACACCTATTCGCAGCCATGCTTGTAGTGCTCGATATATGATGAACTGGGCAGATCATTTGTATTTGGCGAGAAGTTTCCCGGAAAGCTATTTCGAAAAGTTCAATAAGTAGTTTGACTTGCAAAGATCTCCCAAAGGCATACACTGAGGGTATGGAAAACAATACACAGACCCCCGAAAAGAGTAAGAAAGGAATTACTATTAGCATTATCATTGTTCTCGTAATTATCGCCATCGCAGTGTTTGGCATGCCGAAAAAGGCTGCAACTCCTGCTGCAACTGATACTTCTGCTACAGAATCTACTGAAACAACAACTGGATCTTCTACTGGCGCGACCTCTGGTAGTAAATCGACCAGTCTCTCTCGCAAAGAAGCGCAAGACTTGTACCAAGACAAGATAGTACGTATCACCGATCAGTGTCTCCCAGAGAAGTTTACTTCTACTGGCCCACTCAAAAAGGGTACGCGTATCATGCTCGACAATGACGGTGCCAAAAGTCACAGTGTCGTATTTGCCGGGACCAACTACACGATCAGTGCGCAAGGCTATCGTACGGTAGTACTCCCAAATGATGGACTTGTATCGAGTACTTGCGATGCAAAGACTGGTGTTACGACGATCGTCGTTGCAGCTGCACAATAGTTTTGGAGAAAAAGTCAGACAAAACCGCTCAGTATGGGCGGTTTTTCTTTATCTATACTTGGGTGTAGTATGTAGATAATGTCTAAGAAACGTCATGTCAGCACACCATGGCAGCTCATCTGGAGCAAGTGGGTACTATTGGGAGCACTGTTTCTGGTGCCACTGTATGCCAGTACTGCACACTGGTACCCGTTTACTACTCCCAAAACACTATTTACTATATGGACGACGAGTGTCGCAGCGATCCTTTTTATATGGGGTATGCTTCGAGACAAGACTGAGACAGTGCGCATCACGTATGTACACTATATAGTGTGGGTATTTCTCGGAGTGCTCATCATTGCGAGTGCGTTTGGTATCAATCCGCATCAGTCATTTTTCGGGACGTTTTATTCTTCGACAAGTATTGTGCTACTTGTCATGTGTAGTGTCGCTGCAATGCTCCTTGCTGAATTTATCAGACGTGATGAAATGATGATCATGTACATTGCCCATGCAGTGTTTTGGTCTGGAATAATTACAGCTATTGCAACATATTTCTCGCACGAGGGTGCTTCGTGGCAACTCTTTGCACTATCTGGTGGAAGTGGATTTGTGGGTAACTCATCGTTTACCGGAGGCTTCATGATATTTACGATAGGGTTTGGAGTTTACCTACTTGCTACTTCGCAAAAGTGGAGTGATCGCATCTGGAGCATACTCGGACTTCTTGTGATCGGATTCTCACCCTTGTTTATCAACTGGCAGGGTAATGGATCGCTGTTGTCGATGCTCGGACAAGCACAAGGAGCGATACTTGGTCTTGTTGTTGCGGTTATCGCGGGGATATCACTTGTGCTGCTTATCTCAAAAAAGAAGATACTAAAAATAATCGGAGGAATTATTGCAGCACTTGTCGTTATTGGATTTATTATCGGATACCGAGGTCTATTTAATCCTGAGTCGGTTATTCACCAAAAGTTTGTCGAAGCAAAGACGGGTACACGACTTATCTTTTGGGATATTTCAAAAGAAGCAATGAGTGAACGGCCACTGTTCGGATGGGGATTTGAAAACTATCAGACTGTATATCAGGACCATTTTGACCCACAAGTATATGAGCAAGGAAATACATATGAACAATGGGTGAGCAATCCACACAATGTACTCTATGACATAGGGGTATCGGGCGGATGGCTCGGGCTATTGGCGTACCTTGCGCTGTTTGGTGTAGTAGGATGGACATGTTGGTGTGTTGCAAAAAACACAGATGATCGATATCGCAAAGCACTCATCGTCGTGCCGGCGGTCTTGGTTGGATATTTCACTCAAAACCTCTTTATATTTGATACGCCGACGACGTGGTATATGTATTTCGTAGTGGTCGGTATTGCGCTTGGTATGGTTGTGCAAGGAAGAGAAGTCGCGCTTAATACTGATATAAAAAAAGGTCTTGCTGTTTTCAAGATCATTGGACTTGCAACTGTCATTGTAGTTTTTGTATTTCTCCCGGCTCATGAGTCTCGACAATGGGTTGTTGCGCGTGATATGGCTATCTCACCTGAACGTATCGCACTCCAAGAGCGTGTGCAGCAAATCTCTCCGATGGGAAGTGTAGATGACACGATCGTCTACGCGCAAAAAACATTTGTTGCACTTGCAGAAGCACGTGCAACACTCTCACCACAAGACAAAGAACTCTTTCTCGAAATGACAGACTCACTGGTGAGTATGCTCGATAGAGAGAGCAAGCGATATCCATCAAATTTCTACACTCGATATCTCGCAGGATCACTCACGCATCTTGCATACAGTGTCGATACTTCTCGCGGTGTGATGGCGCTCGATAGTGCGAAGCGATACTTTGAAGAAGCCCGCCTGATCGCACCACGCAATCCCAAGGTCTACTACAACCTCGCGCAAAATGCGCTCTTGCGCAAAGATACCACAACAGCACGTATGCTTGTAGAGCAAGGAATGGCATTGGGAGCTGTTGGTGAGGGTGAAGCGCTACTTACTCGTATCAAGAAATAATATGGAACACTCATCGACAATCTATGTTGCAGGGCATCGCGGACTCGTGGGTTCTGCGCTCGTGCGCAGACTCACCGAGCAGGGCTATACCAATATCATCACTCGCACCCATGCAGAGCTTGAGCTCACCGATCAGGCTGCAGTCGATGCGTTCTTTGCCGAGATCAAGCCTGAGTACGTATTTCTCGCTGCTGCAAAGGTTGGTGGTATCATGGCCAACAATACTCAGCCTGCAGAGTTTATCTATGGCAACTTGATGGTACAGACCAATGTCATCGAGAGCGCGCATCGCCATGGTGTGAAGAAGTTATTGTTTCTCGGGAGCTCATGTATTTACCCACGACTTGCACCACAGCCAATCAAAGAAGAATATCTCATGACTGGTCCACTCGAACCTACCAACGAACCATATGCGTTAGCAAAAATTGCCGGCATCATCATGGCGCAGTCGTATACACGACAGTACGGTATGAACACAGTCTCCGTCATGCCGACGAACCTCTATGGTATCAACGACAACTTCGATCTCACTTCTTCGCACGTGCTGCCTGCGATGATCCGCAAATTTGACGATGCGAAAAAAAATGGGGCATCAAGTGTCACACTGTGGGGCACAGGGTCACCACGGCGTGAGTTCTTGCACGTCGACGACATGGCAGCAGCGTGTGTATATCTGATGGAGCATTACGATGATCCGAGTATTGTAAACATCGGCACCGGAGAAGATGTCTCAATCAAAGAGCTCGCTGAAATGATCAAACATGTGGTCGGATACGAAGGAGAAATCATTTGGGATACTACAAAGCCGGACGGTACGCCACGCAAACTTCTCGATGTCTCCAAGATCAATGGTCTCGGATGGAAACACAAGATATCTATGGAAGATGGAATCAAAAGTGCGTACGAGTGGTACAAGAATAATGAGAAACGGTTATGATTGTTGTCAGACTATACGGAGGAATGGGAAATCAAATGTTTCAGTATGCGATGGGGCGTGCGCTTTCTTTGCGACACAATGTACCATTGAAGCTTGATACGACATTTCTTCTTGATAGAACAACGTTTCCTCATTTTTTACGCCCTCATTTTACCTTCCGTGATTACAATCTCGGTTATTTCATGATAGAAGCTGATGTCGCAAAGCCAGAAGAAATTGGTTGGTGGAATCGTCCATTTTTTTCAGGATGGTTGATGCTTGGACTTGATGCGCTATTTCGCAAGCTTTCATTTCTGCCAGGGTGGGAAAAATCTTTTACGTTTGATCAACGAGCACTTTCTTATGGACCCGATACGTACCTTACTGGATTTTGGCAAAGTGAAAAATATTTTAAAGACACACAACCTGTATTGCAAAAAGAATTCAAGCTTAAAAATCCTTCTGAAAAGGTCCAGCAACTTATCCAAGAAGTCCAATCAAAAAACGCAGTATGTTTACATGTTCGCAGGGGAGATTATGTGATCGGTTTTCATGAAGCACTCAATACTGAGTACTACACAAAGGCACTCGCAATTATTGCAGAAAAAAATCCTATAGAATGCATCTATGTATTTGATCGCGATGACATTGAATGGTGTAAAGAGAATCTCAAGTTTGAGTATCCGGTTGTGTATGTGGAAAATGATATTCCGGTTGCTGAGGCAATGATAATGATGTCTCATTGTAAACATTTCATCAATGCCAACAGCAGCCTCTCGTGGTGGTCGGCATGGCTTGCAGAAAATCCTGATAAAATAGTCATTACCCCAAAAAAATGGTTCGAAGACCAATCAATGGATGATCGAGATCTTATTCCAGAAAGTTGGATACGCATATAATATGGAAAAAGTA
>CAYSMH010000011.1:0-16560 GCA_964432275.1 uncultured Candidatus Saccharibacteria bacterium
CACAATTTTGTTATTGAGTGTGATATCAACATAAGGATAAAAATTTCTAAAAGTATCGACAGTATCTGACACGGTATGCCCTTCACATGACATGATTGGATGAAACCCATACACCTGTAATGCGTACACGGTTTCAGCTATTTGTGGATCCAATACAATACCATTTTTTTCAAAATAACGTTTAACGATTTCAAGCTTTAGTAAAAAGAGTGATTTCTGATATTTCTTTTTCAATTTTTTCATTTGTTATAATTTTTATTATTATAACATAATACTTATTAATGTCAAAATAGTGTTCACTTCGTCCCCCTTACATCTTCTCTGGCACCTCTATACCAAGCACATCGAGCCCGTTTACCAACGTCTGTCTCACCGCCTGTACCACTGCAAGTCTATACGCTGATGCACTTTTATCTTCATCAATGATCTTTCCTTGGCCATACCAACTATTGAACGCTTGCGCGAGATCGAGCAGATAGCCGACTACGTGGTGTGGCGCCCATTCGCGCTGTGCGAGTGTTATGACTTCTGGGAAACGTGCAATGATTCGTTCGAGAAGTTCTGTACCAAAAGTTGGAGTTGTAGCATCAGATGTGATACCCACCTCAGCGCCTTTGGATAAAAGTGATTGAGCACGTACTGCTGTGTATTGGAGATAAGGACCACTATCCCCTTCAAATGAGAGTGATGTATCGGGATCGAAGTCTATATTTTTACCTGCGGCCGCACGAAGGATTGCAAACTTGATCGCGGCGATGCCGATCTGCTCTGCGGCCTCCGGTGTGATATCTGAGTTTTTTTCGTTGACTTCACCAATCACGGTATTGAGTACTTCAGTAGCAAGTGGTACACCTCCGAGACGAGATGACATCTTCTGTCCCTTAAACGTCATACGACCATGATAGATATGGCGACTATTGTCTGCCCATACTGACTGTATCTTGCGCGCAGCATCGAGCACAACACCAAAGTGCGGCACTTGTTGATAGTCAGTGACAAAGATTGAGAGGTCGGGGTTGTACTTTTTGAATTTCAAATCAAGAAGCCCTATATCTTTTGCTTCATAGGTAGGATTGCCCTGGCTGTTGATAAATACTGCGGTGTTTAAGTGTTTGTCGTTTTCGTTTGGGATATAGACGATAGCTCCCTCGCTTTCTGTAAATACGTTTGGGGTATTCTCTTTCACAATCTTTGCCCCATCTACACCTGCCTCACTCTCATATATATATGCATCAAAATGTGATCCAAGTTTTGCAACGATCGTTTCGAAGTAGTTGATATTGAAAGTTTTGCATGCATTAAAAAGTCTGAGCTCTGGAGATTCTTTGCCTGCGTAGAGGTTGTCTGCGATTTCTTTTATTCGAGGCTGAATACTCTCATCATTTTCGTATTGCTTGGTTCCCTCAACATATGCATCTCCAAGCACTGCAACATCGGTTGGTACAAAATCTGCTCCATATTTTTCAAGCAATATAAAGATGGCCTTTGCAACACCAAGCGAAATGTCAGATGGAAATGAGACTGTTGAAACCTGTGCACCAGAAACTTTTGCGAGACGAGTGATCGCCTCCCCGATAGTATTGTTCATCAAGTGTCCAATGTGAAATGGTTTGAAAAGGTTTGGGCTTGAGTGTTCAACCAATATTTTTTTGCCAGTATAGACATTGGTATGGCCATAGGTCGAGACGTTTGCAGCCTCTCTGATACCATCAACTTGATGTGCGCGACTTATCGTAAAATTGATAAACCCTGCACCAGCCACTGCCACCGATCCAACAAATGATTCTTTGGTCTTGTCCAAGTGAGTGGCAAGTATCGTTGCAATCTCAAGCGCACTTTTGTCGAGCTGCTTTGCAAGCACCAGTGCTGCACTCGTAGCATAGTCCCCATGAGAGAGATCTTTGGTTCGATCGACCTGCACCTCGAGCGTTATACCGAACAGCTCCTGTATTGCCTGCTCGATACGCTTTTTGAAGAATTCGCTTTTCATAGTAACGATTCTAGCAGAAAACCCGACTTTTGCTATTGTGGAGTATTTGACTTTGATCTAAATAAAGGTAGTATTTGGAAAAATTTAAAAACATGAATAAAGAACCTATTATTTACAAACCGTATGCAGAACGAACTCCTGATAATCAGTACGAAAATCTATTACAGGATTTGATTCAACATGGTCTTAAAAAAACAAGCATCCATGCAAGTCTTCCTGAAAACGCAGGATCAGGGCATAAATTTTGTCTGGAATTACCAGGAAGAATGCTTCAATATGATCTTTCAAACGGTGTACCTATCACCACCCTTCGTGATCTCACGAAATATGATTTAGTAAAAGGAGCTATTGGAGAGATCGTTGCATTTACAAATGGCGCACAAACACTTGAGGAACTTATTGCATATGGCTGCCCAGAAAACTTTTGGAAAAGATGGGTAACTGAAAGTAAGTGTGCAAATTTCGGACTACCAGCAGGCGATCTTGGTCCAGGATCCTATGGCACAATTTTAACAGCAATGCCAATGCACGACGGAAGAACCTTTAACCAGATTGATGCCATGATGAAAAACATGATCCGCAATCCACTTGGTAGAACGAATCTTTTAACCACATGGTATCCACCGTTAGCACTTGGCGACAAAGAACAAGGATCTCCTAGAAAAGTTGTTGTTGCTCCTTGTCATGGCAATATTGTGCAATTCGATGTTATGGATGATATGACAATGCACATGGCACTCTATCAGCGATCTGCGGATGCACCTGTTGGATTAGTTCTCAATCTCACTGAGTGGGTAGCATTTGGAATGAAAGTTGCGTACTTAGTTGGTACCAAACTAACATATTACAGTCACTTTCTTCCTGATCCTCAGATATATGACATTCAAATCGGAGTGGTACAAAAACTCCTTGGACGAGAACCACATCGTTTGCCAAGTTTATATTTGCGACCACAGCGTGAAATTAAAAATATCACGGATTTCAGAAAAGAAGATTTTGTACTTGAAAATTATGATCCATATCCGTGGGTTGCAATTCCGACAGCGGTTTAAAGTAAAAGTGAAGTCCACCCCAACAAAGTGGACTTTTTTTATTTATATGGTAATGTTTTGCAAAACATTCAATATGAAAAATTATGTGTACGTTCACAACGCAGGATCCGAAGACTATAAGAAAAAGCTTGAAATGATTCATGAGTTAGGTATTGACCCTTTCGGCCGTGAATACATAGAAGATGCCAGATTTGAGGCAAAGAAAATTCTCTACGAAACACCATATTGGTTTGCATTTGAAAATCAACACAAGTATCAGGGCACTAAACATCAGTTTGTGGTTGTTGCTCAAACGTATGCTGAAGATTTTCCGGAATTGCCACCAAAATCATATGAAAATCTGTTTGCACTGAAAAAACAAATTTGTGACGATTACGGGGTAACAGGTGGTGGAATTCTCTTTTTTAGCAGGTTTGGCGATCCTGCTCTTTCTGGAGCTACGGTATACCATCTTCATGCACAAATAGTTGTTCCTGAAGAAGATGGACGAATCGCAGCCTGGTTTGGAAAAAAACAAATTAAACAATGAAAAAAGTCCCGTACTAGTACGGGACTTTATTATTTTACCTGGATAATTTCAACTTTTGCTGCACGTAGAACTTCTACCGCATTTTGATTTGAATATCCTTCTTTGAAGAACAATCGCTTGATACCAACCCAGGATATCATTTGTGCACATGGAAGACATGGGAATGTCGTTACATACATATCCTTTCCCAACAAAGAAATTCCTTGCCGGAGAGCTTTGGCAAACACTGCTTTCTCAGCATGAATTGCTCCGCATATTTCGGGTTTTTCTCCTGGTTTCATAATGAGACGCATATCCCCACTCTCGTATGGTTCCATAGGTGTGGGTAGGTGCTCATTATAGGCTACAAGAAATCCTTCTTTGAGCGGTATGAGTGCGCCGACTTGTCGCCAAAAATCTGAACTTTTTTCTGCATCGAGTTGTGTACGACGCATCCATTTTTTATGAAGTTCATCCGTAGATACAATATAGTCAGCAACTACCTCTTTAGGGATAGTGGTATTTCGCCAATCCCATCTGAGGAACTGATTATCGAACACAATATTCCCATCAGGAAGCCTTGCTTTTAACGCGTGCGATACGTCTTCGTCAGGCATAATAATTGTGCCGAACTGGTTAAGACATTCAATACCTTCGAATTCCCTAATTGATAATGCAGGAAACTTGCAATGCAAATATGCCGCAACTTCGTTAATAGGAATACAGCGTATATCCCTACTGAGTTGGTCAGCGATAGTTTCATCAATGTTTTTGCATGATATCGCATCGATAAGTACTACATGTGTAGGAGAATGCCGCTCGATCAGAGAAATGTATCCTCGGTGAATAACAGGCATATAGAGAACAATTGCTTTTTCTGTCATGATACACCTCCGTTTTCTTTTAGGTTAAAAAATTTATTTATAGCTAATTGAAATTTATCTTTATCAATTTCGCTACCTATCTCTTCTTCCAAGAAAAGTGCAAGTTCATGAGAACCATTACCAGAAACCCGTCGGATTTTTGCAGTAGTTGAATTTGATGATTGTGGTTCAAAAAATACAATTTCTCCACAATATTCACCCAATAATCTACGGATATTTTCTTCAAAATTTCCCGTATCTTTAGTACTTCTTGAAAATACTGCAACATCCGGTAGTATATCCATTACTAACTGTTCCAGTTTTTCTTTACTTGAACGGACGCAAACGATATTAACTGATCGGTTATGAACAAGTAATGATAAGCGAACTTCGATACCATCAATAGGTCTATTCTTCTCATCTGGTTTTCTAATGCGAGTTAATTCGTCATCATCGACACCTACAATTAAGACATGGCCTAACTCTTTTGCCTTTGCTAAGTATTTCACATGTCCATCGTGAAGCATGTCGTATACACCACTTGTATATACAACTTTTAGACCTTCTTTTTTGAGGAAACCAACAATGTATTGGAGTTTTTCACGGTCATTAATTATACGATGTTCAGGAGAAGGGTCTGAACCCATTATTTTAAGAATACTTACATCATTCTCATCTGGGACAAGTTTGAAGTATTTACCTTGTTCATTGTTGTTCATTTTCAAAGAATTTTAAGTTATGAATTTTGTTTATTTGTCCCAACATTACCCTTTCTACCCCATAAGTCAAAGTTGACAAAAGTCTAATGTTTGGTAAGGTGAGTTAAACCAAAATAATTATTTTTATGAAACCTGTACATTTAATAGTCGCTACCGAAGTAAACAATATCATTGGTCATGGCCTCGATATGGTATGGGAGATGTACGATGATCTCGCATTAAACTTTCTTGTAAAAACAAAGGGTAATCCTATGATAATGGGTGCAAATACCGCACTATCCTTGGGAGCCCCCTTGAAAGAAAGGCCGTGTATTGCCATATCAACAAACAGAGTTTCTGAGCTCGAAAAACTAGGTTTCATTGTTGTATCCAATATATGGGAAGCGCTTGCATTCGCAGAGCGCTGTACTGGAACAATCACCTGGATTATTGGTGGTGGACAGATATACCCTCTGGCACTACAACGTGTCGTCATCCAAGAAATCCATCTAACACGGATTTTCGGGTCATATCGTTGCAATGATAAGTCAAAAGAGATTACATTTTGTGGTTTCTCACACGACGAGTATCGTATGGACCCCAATAGGACAATGGAAATTAAGCAACGAGCTCCAAAAACAAATGGTGAAAAAGACAGAGGCAACAGTGATAATGCCGTAGTCGAAGTATGGATACGAGCATAATTCATCAAAAAAAACCGCTTCCTTTCAGAAGCGGCTTTTTATTTGGGTATTTTTTTGATTATCCAACCACTTCGATCCCAGCACTTCGTGCAGAACCTTCGACGATCTTCATTGCAGCGTCGATGTCGTTGGCGTTCAAGTCAGGCATCTTGCGTTCTGCAATCTGTCGAACTTGGTCTCGAGTGAGCTTGCCTACCTTTGAGGTGCGAGCCTTCCCAGAACCTTTCTCAACACCTGCAGCCTTGAAGATGAGTGATGTCATCGTCGGCTCAGTGACACGGAAGTCGTAGGTACGGTCGTCGTATACGTCGATCTTGACTCCGAGAGTCTCACCACGCTTGTCAGCGGTCGCAGCGTTGAACTTCTGTACGAAATCCCCAATGTTGACCCCTGCTTGTCCGAGTGCTGGACCAAGTGGTGGCGCAGGAGTAGCCATGCCGCCAACTGCTCTGAGTTTGATCTTTTTTGTAATGTTTTTTGCCATAAAATATGTCTCGCTCTAATTCCCGTAAAGGGTTTGGTTGCTAAAGTAGAAGCAATAGCGTAACAGGGAGTACTATAGCAGAAAAGGTGTTTTTGTAAAGAAAAAGCCCCTTCTCTATCGAAGGGGTAGCACACTAGGCAGCTTTTTGTATATCAGTAGGAAGTATGTGGAGGATAGAAGGCTTGATTTCCAGGATATGATTTGCTGGATAAGCACTCAGTTTGGTCAAATCTTCTAACGAGATAATAGCTTTCCTGACTTTAACTATATTCGTTTGTCTACCAAGTACGACGATCGGTATACCGAATACACATTCGAAATACATATCATCCTTATAGAAGAAGCTTCGTACGATCTTGGCCTGCGGACCGATCGGTACTTGTGATGCAAATGCTATTTTATTCATAATATAAATTTTTAATTACAATACAACAAACCCTTACTTTTGGCAAGGGTCTGAACAGCACAGAAAAAGCCTCCTGGACTTCCCCCGCAGCACAGCGAGGATAGGAAGTTCGGGAGGCTTTTGCAGAGTGTTTACTCTTTAGAGCTTTTTGACTTGGAGAAAGTCGAGTTCAACAGGAGTTTCGCGACCAAAGAGGGACACCATGACTTTCACCTTACCGCGCTCTCGATCAACTTCTGATACACGACCTTCGAGCTCTTTGAATGGACCATCATTGATAATGATAATTTCTCCCACCTCAAGATCAATCGTATGAGTTGCGGCATCAGTGTTGTCCATACGGCCAAGGAAATAGTCAATTTCTTTTTGTGTCAGCGGTACAGGAGTTACTCCGGCACCAACAAATCCAGTCACACGAGGAGTGTTGCGCACCACGTACCAGCTCTCATCATCCACAATCATTTCAACGAGTACGTACCCTGGGTACACCTTCTCTTCTACCTCGACACGCTTACCCGCCTTGATCTTGATCTTTTTCTCAGTCGGTACAACAACGTTAAAAATTTTGTCTTGCATCCCAAGACTATCGATACGCTGACGAAGGTTGCGCAATACTGCGTTTTCGTATCCAGAATATGTGTGAATGGTATACCAGTGACGTTCGCCAGTGAATTCTTGTTTAGACATAGGATTATGCAACAACCAACAGCTTCAAGAGCTCTCGAAATAGTGCGTCAAAACCGCCCAAAAGATATCCGAGTGCCGCTGAACAAATAATAATGATCGCAGTGTATGCGAAGGCGCGAGTACGAGTAGGCCATGTGACATGCTTGAGCTCTGCGCGTGTACCTTGTAAGAATTTCATATTGATTGATTATATTAAAAAAACGCCCGGAGGCATCTACTCTCGTAGTATACCTCAAGGGCGTTTTTTCGTCAAATTACTGGATTTCGTACACGATAGTGACGTTGGCAGAGATGTTTTCTTCTCCTACTGGTACAGTCGGTGTAGATCCTGCTTTTGTTTCGTTCATAACTGCATCACGTGCGTACATCATAGGATAACTCCCACTCTGTTCACTAAATGAAACAATGCGCACGAGTCGTACCCCAAGACTTTTGGCGAGACTTTTGGCTTGGGCTCGAGCATCGGTGATCGCGAGGTCGCGAGCTTCCCGTGCAATCTCGGTATCATCTTCAAACCCAACTGTTGGACCTGAAATGTTGGTCACACCATTGTCTCCGAGTGCACCGAGCACTTGTGGTACAGTGTCGAGCACTTTTACATTAACTGTAATAGTGTGTGAGACTTGGTATCCGCGCAACAGTGGTGTTCCTGGTTGTGGGCATCCTATAGCCATACACACCACTTTGTCTGAGTAATCATACTGTGGGTATGAGGTGTATGAGTCAGTTTTAATATATTTTTCTTCAATACCGATGGCTTTGAGCGCTGCAGTTATTGCGTCGATTTTTGTGCTTACATTTTGCTGTGCAAGCTTGAGTTCTTTCTGTTCATCTTGAACTGTAAATGAAATCTTTGCAGTATCCGGTATTCGATCTACTTTACCAGTACCAGTGACCGTAATCGTGTTATTGGTATTTGATCCGATGTAGCGATACTCCTTGAGCTTGGCCATAGTAGCAACTACCAAAAATACTCCTACAAACAGGACAACAAATCTAATAAGTTTTTTGTGTTCTTCAATAAATGAGGTCATGGTGACAGTATAGCAAATTATCGCTTATTCATATGGTCCCCCACTATCTTCCCGTCAGCAAGTGTAATAATCCGATCCGTGAGGTCAGCATACTCTGGTTCATGGGTCACCATGATGATCGTCTGACCTTCTTTGTTGAGATCGAGAAATGCTTGTAGTACGGTGCGAGATGTTTCGGAATCGAGGTTGGCAGTAGGTTCATCAGCAAACACTATTTTGGGATTATGTCCAATAGCGCGAGCGATCGAAACACGCTGCTGTTGACCACCAGAGAGCGCACCGGGTACGTTGTGCATGCGATCTCCAAGCCCAACCCGTTTGAGTGCAAGTTCTGCTTTGTGACGAGCATCTGACTCTGATATCCCCTGCATCAAAAGGGGTACCATAACATTTTCAAGCGCAGTCAACGACGGCAAAATAGCATAGTCTTGAAAAATATACCCAAGCGCATGAAGCCTAAGTGAAGTTTGCTCTTTTTCTGAAAGAGTTGTGATATCGATTCCGTCGATTGTGATTGTGCCGCTCGTCGGATGATCAAGTAGACCGAGTTGATACAAAAGCGTACTTTTACCAGAACCACTTCGTCCAGTAATAGCGACAAACTGACCTTCAGGTATATCAAACGACACCGCATCCACCGCGCGAATCTCAGCATCTCCTGAAGCAAATATTTTTGAAAGGTTGTCTACGTGTATCATATTTATCTACCCAATATAGCACTGAGTGTGTTTTGCTTAATAACCATTCTTGCCGGAATGTACCCAGCAACGATTGTTGCACCGAGAAGAATAACCATGCGTGTAATTGTGCCAGGTATAGTAGCAACAAGTATTCCATCAGAAAATGGAAAATCAATCGGGTGCGCTACAAACAATGGCTTCAGAAATGCAAAGACGACAACAATACCAATTGTAGATCCCGCAAGCGCATAAAAAATTGATTGAACCATATATGAAATCGCAATTGCTCGAGGCGCAATACCAATACCCTTGAGGATACCAATATACCTTCGTCGTGTAATAGCGTTGACAAATATCACAATAAAGATTGTGATCGCCGCAACCACAAGTCCAATACTTGAAATAGCGTTACCCAAGATACCAAATGTTGCTTGAATATCTTTGAGAAACTTGGGGAGCGCCTCATCATGAGTTTGCACACGACCCCACTCTCCCACTCCACTATCAAGCAAGAGTTGTTTAGTAAGCATAGGATCAGTACCATCGACGAGCTGGATCGCGATTTGGTTTGCGTTGTAGTCAGAACGACCAATAAGTTTGCGCGCCTCAGAATCGAGCATAATTACAGATCCATCAAAAGTATCGACTTTGCTCGACATGATGCCTTTGAGATAGTATTCCTTTTTCACATCTCCGATCGAGATCAGTATGCGAGAACCAATAGATACGTCTTTGAGTGTCTGAAACCCAGGAGCTTCAATAGGGGTGTACTTATACAGAAGGTTTTTACCAATCACAATTGAATCACTATCTCCTGGTTCCAAAAAGGATCCTTCAACAACGAAACGATCAATCCCTGAGAACGCCTCCTCGTTAGTAGGATCAATACCTAAAAGTGTACCTCCTGCACCATCGCGAAGTTCATCTGGCTTAATCGTCGTACGATAGTTACTCTCAACACGAGCACTCGCTGTATACCGTACAGCAGAGGCCTGATACCCTGGTAGGGTCTGTGCAATAGCAACGACATCAGGAGTACGATCAATGTACGCTTTGTTGAGAAATGGCGAAACTAGAATATCTCCTGATGAATACTTTTTGTCTGCAGAGACAGATCCCTCAATCAGGCCCACCAAAATACCGGAAACTACAACAAGGTTAAGAAATGTAAGAAGCATCACAAACACAATCAGTGATGTTGTCCATGGGTTGGCGCGCTTGATATCTCGTTTAGCAAGAAAGAGTCCTACTCTCCCATCAATACGTATTTTATCCCAAAAACTTTTCTTTTTTGGCATGCTACTGTGTCGGTGACCAGAGAACTCGATCTCCTTCATTAAGACCATCTATGATCTCGACCAGATCTCCATCACCCTTGAGTCCTATTACTACTTCATGACTAACTGTTTTTCTACGACGTTCATCTGTCACGAGATCTACTGTACTTACCCCATTTACTGTTGTTACTACTCGTGCAGGCAACACAAGTACCTGAGAAGCTTCTGCGGTCTTGATGGTCAGGTTGGCCGTCATACCAGGACGAATGAGTTCGGTTTCAGTCAACAGTGCTTTGATCTTGTAGTTAACAACATTGTTTTCAATCGTTGCAGCAGGATCAATAGATGACACACTTGCGTAGTACGCATCTCCAGGGAACGCATCAAACGTAACTGCTACTTGCTGCCCCAGTGCAACACTTTTAATACTACTTTCATTAATATTTGCCTCAAGGTATAAATTCGAAACATCTTGAAGAGCGATCGCGTCAGTTCCTATTTGTGCAATCTCTCCTACTTTTACATTAACCGCAGTGATTGTACCGTCGGCAGGAGCGCGAAGAATGGTTTTCTCAAGTGTTGCATTAGCAGTGTCAACTCCTGCTTGTGCTGTAATCACATCTGCAAGTGCCGCATCAATATCTGGTTGACGTGCGGTTGCTTGAGTGATTGCAAGCTGGGCTTCTTTTTCATCTACTGCTGCTTTGTTTATGATGTATGCTTCACTTTCACGATTAGGTATTGTTACGGTCCAGACCATACCGTTGGTGAGCTGCTTGAGTGTGCCAGCAGGAAACTGTATATAGAGACCCTTGGTACCTAGTCGAACAGGGGTGATTTCACTTGCGCGAACTGTGCCATTTTCTAAGCCACCGTATTCCAATGTATTTTGTGCCAAGGTGTTGATTTCGATACGATATACCCCTTCGCTTCCAGTGTAAGTGCCTGAAATAGTAGGTGCGAGAGTGTTGAGTGGATCTTCAGGTGTTGCTTCAAGTCCTTCAGACAAAAGTGTACGCTTTGCATTATCAAGTTGCACTTGAGCGAGTTTAACTTCTTGACTTGATGAACCTTCGAGTACTTTTTTGTACCGAGCTTGTGCCGCAAGGAGTGCGCCTTTGGCAGAAGAAAGCGCAGCGCGTTCATTACCATTAGAAAGACTTGCGAGTATATCCCCTTTTTTAACCTTTTGTCCGACATACACACGAATACTCGAGATCATTTTGCTTTGTTCAAAGCCAAGTGAAAGGTCGGTCGAGCTCACAACCGATCCTGAAGCTGCAACAGATCGGACCAAGTCTTGACGTTTGACGGACTCGATAACAGTAGTACTGTTAGAACCATTTTTACCTAGTGCGACCAAAAGAATAACCGCGATGATCACTCCATAAAAAACCTTGCGGCGAGTCGACTGACTCTTCCACCATTCTCGTATTTTTACCAATCGTGTAGTGCTATTCATAGTAGATGGATACTAGCACACTCTACTTGATACCCAAAAGAGTAACATCAAATATAAGTGTTGCATTTCCAGGAATAACTGGAGGAATCCCACTTGGTCCATATGCAAGTTCTGGCGGTATTCGTAGGGTACGACTCTCTCCTACTTTCATACCGAGCACTCCTTGATCCCACCCCTTGATCACTTGTCCCGCACCAAGGGTAAATGAAAATGTTCCATCACCATGATTCTTGCTTGCATCAAATACTGTGCCATTCTCCAGTTTCCCTACATAACTAACAACCGCGGTTTGACCGTTCTCTATTTCTACTCCTGTTCCATCTTTCGTGACTTCTATATTCATACTTCTGTTATAAATAATTTTATTTTTTGATAATGGTGTTTTCGGATTGTACGCTGGCTCTGGTACTGTTTCTTGAGGACCAGCAAGTGTTGTCATGTCTGGTTCTGGTAGTTGTGCACGGTTGGTGTACATACGCCCTCCAACAATTCCCAGTACTATAATACCGATGCCGAGACTTATCCAAACTTTTGCATGCTTCATAGAGTACTAGTATAGCATCTATCTGATAGTGCAGCCTTTCTCTGCGGTGATTGTTGTTAGAAGTGGTGCGAGTGTTTTTTCTACCTCAACTTCAGTCAATGTGCGATCCACTGCTTGGAATACGAGCCGATACGCAACACTGGTCATACCGTCTTTACTAAACGTATCAAAGATAACTGCGGGTCGCACGCAGTGTGCTTGGGCAAATGTGTGTACTATAGCGTCGAGAGCATCACGCGCAGCATCATCGGCAACCCATACTGCAACATCGCGCACAATGTATGGATACACTGACCACGGGGTAAACATAGTGGTATACGGCTGTACTTCAAGTGCAACATTTTCAATCACAATCTTGTGCTCACTAATATATGTTGCAAGTGGTGTTTCAGATACTATCCCCTTTTCATCGATTGTCGCTACACGCAACTCTTCTGTATCAGAAGAAAACACAGTACCAATTTCAAACAATTTTATCAACGAAAGTCCTACTAGTGGCGCATTGAGCTTGTTCATCTCCCACGCGACTTTCAGACCATCAGAGAGGTTGGTACGAAGTGCACTCTTGTCTTTGGGTCCACGAGCGACGTAGACTTCGCCTTTTTTTGTAAACGTATAGGTTTGCACTTCTCGATACCCATCGTGCACGAGCCACGCCTTGGCAGCGCGAATACTTTGATACACAGATGAATGTTCTACTGGCAAAGCAACAGGAAGTGCCACAGGCTCTATGCTGTCATATCCGACACATCGCCCTATCTCTTCTGCAATATCGTGTGCACCCGTGAGATCAAGTCGCTCGTATGGCACGGTGAGTGTGTAAGTATCACCGTCTTTTTTATATTCGTATTTGTATCGTGTGAAAAATACTTCGTCTATAGATGCCGTAGTGATCGTTGGACCAAGAAGACGCGTAATATCTGTAAGTGTAAATGAGATCGTTCGCTGCTCAGGTTTATGAGGAAAGTGTTCATACACCCCTACCACTTCTCCACCCGCAATATCTTTGATGAGTGCAACTACCTGCATCGCAGCATCAGACGCAACACTTGTACTGAGATCATTTTCAAATCGTTTGGACGCATCAGTCACAAGTCCGAGACCACGAGATGTCTTGCGGACAGATACTGGGTCGAAGTTTCCGATTTCTATAATAATAGATGTAGTAGGCTCCGAAAAAGACAATTCCTCCGGTCCTCGGGTCAGTTCACCAGACACGTCGGAATTGTCTTTTTCTTCGCCTCCCCGACGACGAACAGAATCGTTATGGTCCGAGTCAGAAGCCCCCACCACCTCTGCATTCTTGCCTCCCTTTACTCCAGCAATAGCGAGCGGGCCTATATAGTCTGCGATCACAAGCATCTCTGGTTTAAGTTCTTTCTCCTCACCTGAGAGCGTAATAATTTTCTCTCCTTCTTTTGCGAGACGCACGATGATACCACCATCTACATTTGCACTATCAAATGCGTGTACTGGCTGTCCTCGATCAAAGAGTACATAGTTTGTTGCGTCGACGACGTTGTTAATAGATTTTTGTCCGATCGTTTCAAGTGCAGTTTTCAACCACTCTGGAGATGGCCCTACCTTTACACCATCCATCTTGATCGCGATGTATCTACGACAGAGATCGCTTTTGATTTCCACTGGAGTCTTGAGATCCATCGTTGGCAGCGGTGTCAGTTCAAGCGGCTTCAATGTGAGCTTGCAAAGTCCTGCGATCTCGCGCGCCATGCCATAGTGTGACAGACAGTCGTGTGCACGGTCAGGCAACACCTTGATATCCATGACAGTATCATCTCCCACTTTTTCTACAGACTCTACTTCAAACGCATGGAAAATAATCGTCTCTTTGAGCGACTCAACAGGTGGGAGCTCTTCTTCGATATGTTTTTGTAGCCAATTATAGGAGTACTTCATATTAAAATTGATTGAACCGTAGATCTCCCTGATATGCGAGACGCACATCGGTGATGCCGTACTTCACATTTGCAAGACGATCGAGCCCCATACCAAATGCAAATCCAGTCACCTTTTCTGGATCATATTTTACATTTTTGAGCACGTTGGGGTGCACCATACCCGCACCACAGACTTCGAGCCACTTCTCTTCTCCATCTTTTACTATTTTTACATCGACTTCAAATCCTGGTTCCACAAATGGAAAGAAACTTGGTCGCAGTCGTATCTCAGTGCTCTCACCAAACAATTCTTTGAAAAATGAAAGCAGTGTTCCCTTGAGATGTGCCACAGTGATCCCTTCACCTACAACAAGTCCTTCGAGTTGATGAAACTGCATCTCATGTGTCGCATCCGTTGCTTCGTTGCGAAACACCTTGCCAGGTACCACAATCGCAAACGGTGGTTTGTGGTTTTCCATATAGCGGATCTGCACAGGAGATGTGTGGGTGCGCATCACAAACCCAGGTTTATCCTTGATCCAAAAGGTGTCTTGCATGTCGCGTGCTGGGTGATCCTTGGGGACATTGAGCGCGTCAAAGTTGTGCCATTCATCCTCAAGCTCTGGGCCGAGCGCCACAGAGAAGCCTTGCTTGGCAAGGATATTGACCGCTTCTTCAGTGACGAGTGTCAGAGGATGGAGTGCTCCAGTAGGGATTTGCATGTATGGAAACTATACAGAAATAAGGCTTATTTTTCAATCAGTTGATCGAGTTCCTTGATTTCGTTTTGAATATACTCAATAGCAGACTCTTTTTCTTCTTTAGAAAGAAATCCCTTAAATGAGCCAGTTGATGGATCAAATATATTGTCATCTGTAGAATCTACAACTTCAGTAGTGTTTGTATTATTTAATTTTTCCTCAAGTTGTTTTCTGTATACTTCAAGCTCTCCATCTATTGGAGTATTGTAAAGATACTCGATCCAACTATCTCCTTTTTCAACAACAATATTTGGATTGTGTTCGAGCATCAATTGTTTTCGAACACCTCTTACTCCTGCATGATTTTTTGCATCATATTTTTCTACTAAGGGATTTTGTGGTTTTTCAAATGAATTCATATCTTATTTAAAAAATGTCTTGAGCTTATTAACTATCTTCCCAAACAAACCCCTCCCTTCCCCTGCACACCCCTTCGGACAATAGGTAATCCCCTTTTTATCCATCTGAGCTTTTTCGCAGTCTTCACAAATAATGAACTGACCATTGCATGCACCACTTCGGCAGTCGACGATGTTTTCGGACTGTGTGCCACAGCTCTCACATTTGCCTACTATCACATGTTTCGGATCGTCGGTGTAGAACCCCATCGCAACACGCGCGTCAAAGACGTAGAGCTTGCCATGGAAGTCTTCGTTTGGGTATTGCTCCATGTACGAGACGATACCGCCGTCAAGCTGATACACGTCTTTAAATCCTTGAGTGATGAGGTACCCACTTGCTTTCTCACAACGCACACCACCAGTACACACGGTCAGTACTGTTGTATCTTTGAGGTGGGCAATACTTTTGATGAACTTCGGTAGATCGCGGAAGTTGTCCATAGGAGGACAAACAGATCCTGCAAAATGTCCGATCGCATGTTCGTATGCGTTGCGCATGTCGACGATATAGAACTCCTTGCCGGTCTTGATCCACTCGTGAAGTTCTGCAGGCTTGAGATGTACACCTGTCGTTTGGTTGGGGTCGATATCACAAACACCGAGCCCGAGTGTGACGATCTCATTGCGAACTTTGACCGACAGCCGTGGGAATGCATTGCCAGTACCTACTGATCGCTTCATGTGAATGTTCAAGAAACGCTCATCTTGTTCCATTTCTTTGATGAAGGTCTCGGTGTTTTCTTTCGTTCCTTCGAGAGTGATGTTGATACCCTCAGTTGCAACGATCAAGCGCCCTTTGAGATTGAGCTTCTCGCACAATGCACGAAACCAGTCCCGAGTAGCTTCGGGGTTCTCGATGCGAACGTATTTATAGAAAAGGAGGATTTGATACTCTGAGTTCATAAACGCTAGCTTAGCAAATTTTTACATACTTACCAATTATGCTCCCTCTCCTCTTCAACTTCTGTATCTTTCTTTTGCAGATCCAGACATACTCCGTTCAAGCAATACCGTTTTCCGGTTTCAGTAGGACCATTGGGAAATACATGTCCGAGATGTGACTCACATCGTGCACAGACGACTTCGGTACGTCGCATACCGTGACTGTCGT
>CAYSMH010000012.1:0-15920 GCA_964432275.1 uncultured Candidatus Saccharibacteria bacterium
TAGGCATCCACCATATGCTCTTAATTTCCTATTAGGAAATCTAGAAATCATGTTCTACCACATCATCACGCTTTACGATGACAACGTGGTTTCGTCTCGGTCTTGCATCACCGCTGATGCATTTCTTTGACTGCCTGTCTCCCCTCCTGCAGTTATGTTTGAAGATAACTAGGGGGACAGAATAGTGTTGTTAAACAACGATCTGTATGGTTTTGGACGAAAAATGCCACCCGGGAGGGCGGCGCAACATGTCTGTGGCTATGCCCTAGATATTGGTTGCTGTTTTCGTAGTATTCATACAGTGGGCACATTGTAGACGAAGAGATATGTCCTGTCAAGCATTTTTCTATAGTGGCTCGAAAAGGAAAACCACCCATGACTTTGGGTGGTTTTTAAGTGTTTTTATACGTTACCTATACTCGTTATTACCAGGTCCCAGTTTATCAAGCCTGACACCTTACAAATACTTTGACTGTATCCTTGATGAACAATAACATAGTTCCACACCGGAACACCCGTACTGTATGTTTGATATCCCTGCCACTGTACATACCATGCTTGTCCTGGATGTTGTGGGTGGTTGTACGTAACAGTACAAACAGAAAACGAGCTGCCACCTTTTGCTATAGATGCTTGGCCTTGGTTTGTTTGAAGGTATCGACCAAATGTCATGTATTGATCCTTAATAGACTCAGGATTTTTTTGAATCTGTTGAAGTGTCTCTATTTGCTCAGGAATACTTTTAATATACTCATCAAAACTATTGGTAGTGTCTATCTCTTCACTAACATCTCTCGTATCCATTAATATCAAATTGTCTGCAGCTACCCATCCGGTGACTACTGGAGAAAACATAAGGTGAATCCATGTATACCCATCGGCAACAACGGCAGTACTTCCAGGTACTACACTTCCCACACTCCCTACTACCTGTTTGGCTATAATACTACTTGTCTTGCTAGTACTAGGAGCGGTTCGAACATTGACGGTGTCGGTTGTTTTATACTGTGCTGCTTTTATAGTCTCACCAAGCACTTGTCCTATGTTGTGTCCTGCACCTAGTGGTGGACGAACACGTTGAGTGGCGTACGTAGTCGTCGCAACAACTATGATTGTAAAGATAGCTGCAAGAAAGAGAATTTTTTTCATACTATATATATTAGACTAATACTAACAGTATATGACTAACACGAAACACTCACAATACGATATCCCCATATACAAAAAGCCCCTTGTGGGGCTTTTTGATACTGAACAACTTTATCAGCACTTATTGCTGATTGTTGTGATGGTTGCGACCTGCTGAGAGATCATCTGAGATGCGAGCGAGCCATCGGCCTGCCACCTCTTTACCACCAAGACCAAATGCAAGTCCGAGCGCAAGAGCGATCATCACTACAAGTCCTGTAAAGAGGATCTGTCCGAAGTATCCGAAGATACCAAGCTTATCAAGCGCAGTGACAAGTGCGAGGATCCAGATTGCGTAGTACGCAATAGAACCAAGCATCTTTGCAGAGCGAACGTTAGCAACTGCAGCAGATCCTGATACAACTTTTTTTACAAAGTCAGCAAGGATTGTACCTGCTACCAAGATAAGTGCTGCAATAATCACCTGTGGGATGTATGCAAGTACCTGCTGAAGGAAGATAGTAACCTGATCGAGCCCAAGAATGTTCAATGATGCAACAAGGAACACAATCGCGATGAACCATTTTACAAGTTCACCAAAGATCTTGCCGATGTGAAGGCGTGTACCTGCACGAGCGAGCGCCTCATCAACACCAGTGTTTTTGAAACTTCGATCAAGCTTGAGTGCATCGACTCCCATCATAACGAGCTTGCCAAGCGTAGTAGCGACGATCCAGCCGATAATGAAGATAATGATCGCCAAAAGTATTCGTGGAAACGTCTCAATAAAGCCGTACCAAAGGCCTTGGAGAGAGAGCAAGAATACCTGACTCCATGATTGTATAAGCATAGTATTTGTATTAAATAGCGTATGACGCTAGGGCATGAACATTGATAAACGATACTGTACGTATACCCACCTACAGTAGTGTCTATAGTATACACCTATCTGGTTTGGGTGGGTATGGTAAACATGGAGAATTCCTTGGAAGCAATCAAGGGTTCATGTGGATAGTCAAAAACATCTCGCAAAAGTTTGTCATACATAGAGACTCGATACTTGAAATCTGCTGTTTCAAACACCGCATACGAAAGCTCTCGTCCAAGCTCACTCTCAAGTACTGAGACAGTTTTTTGGATAATATTTTTCTTGAGATTGTCCCCGACGATCAGCAGATCAAGTCTACTCTCTGAGTCTTGTATAAAGATACCTGAAACGACAAGGAGCTGGATACGCCCTGCAGGTTTGAAACGCTTTGCAATATCAGAATGCTTGAAAAACTCTCCTTCTACCAACAACTGTCGAAGTTCATTGATATATGGAAATGCTGGATTTAAGAACCATCCTTGTACTCGCTTTTTGCTGACTTTGCCAGTGCGACCATTGGTGACTTCTTTGGTAAATGTACGCTTATGAATCAATTCCATTGCAGCAAGCTGTAGTAACGCTTTGCGTGAATGTGCCGTACTAATACGGCATCGATCCGTAATATCGCCCGCCTCAAACCCGACCTCTGGGTTAAGTAAGAACAATCGCATGATCTTGACGCGAGGTATACCTCCAAGCATTTTTCCGAGAATATCTATCGTTTCCATGATGTATGAGTATATGTCGCCCGAGCGCTTGCGTACAAGCAGTTTCTAAGGTGTAAATAAAAAACCGCCCCAGAAATGGTGCGGTTTAAGAAAAAAAACTTTTAAATACTACAGGTTCAGGGGTGCGGGTAATGATATGACTATATCTTCACTATATGTAGGTGAAAATATACACCCATTTTCTGCAAGCATACCGCCTGTAACCTTTTTAATAGTAACCGGGAACTCTTCGGCCGAAAATGAGAGTGTTGTTGTTGCTACATTTTCTGATGAAGGAGCAGGAATACTGGCTACACGCGTTGCGGTCGTTAATACAATCTGGTTGTTCACCTTTTTTCTTTTTGTAACCTGGTAAGAGATTTTTAACAGAGGATTCAAGGAATCTGGTACTGCGCAGGCGTACAGAATAGTTAAATTGATTCGATGAGGAGCAAACATGGTTGCAGCCTGGTATTCTGCAGATACTTCTGTTGCAGTTGGCAACTCTGTACGGTAACACGTAGCGGTTACAGACCGGGAAGCAGATTGAGCTACAGACTGGGCATCAGTAATAATTTCCAATGTTTCTCTGTCTTTTGAACAAGAAAAAAATCCGATGGCAATAATAGCCATAAGTGATGAAAAGAGTAATTTTTTCATTTTTTTTGATTTTATTTGGTTATGTGAAAGGTGATCTTCAAGAGCGAAGTCACCGTACTTTCTCAAATATTATTATATACCAAAATCAATGAAATGTCAATATAAGGCTATTTCGCTGTGGAAAACAGCAAAAAGCCCCATTTCTGGGGCTTTTTGTAAGAAAGTGGTAAATGGGCTTATTTGAGCTCGATTTTGCCTCCTGCTTCTTCGATAGATTTCTTGAGAGCTTCTGCTTCCTCTTTCTTCATACCGTCTTTGAGGGTTGCTGGAGCACCGTCGACAAGATCCTTTGCTTCCTTGAGACCAAGTCCGAGGGCTTCCTTGACTACCTTCATAACTGCGATTTTCTGCTCGCCTGCATCTGCAAGTACTACAGTAAACGCGTCTTTTTCTTCAGCTGCACCTGCACCGGCGCCAGCTGCTGGAGCTGCTGCAACCGCTGCTGCAGAAACGCCAAATTTCTCTTCGATCGCTTTCACGAGTTCGTTGAGTTCGATCACTGATGCTCCTTCGAGCTCGGTGAGAAATGAATCAAATTTTGCCATATATCTAAATTAATTAATTGAGTAAATTGTACTATTATTTCTGTTTTGCAACTTCGTTGACCGCAATAGCGAGACGCTGAAGTGGACTCTTGAGCAGGTATGCGATTTGTGAGAGCAATACTTCCCGTGGAGGGATTGTCGCAATCATCATCATACTTGATTGATCTTTGTATGCTCCTTCAAAGATTCCTCCGACAAGGTTAACCATGTCTTTGTGTGTCTTTTGGAATTCATACACGATACGCGCTGGGGCAAGTAGGTCGGTACTTGCTGCAACAGCAATCTCACCCTCCAGTGCCGGCATTTCACCAGTAACACCAAGATCTGAGAGTACACGCTTGAGCAGTGTTTTCTTCCCAACCTTGTAGGTTACACCTTCAGCACGCAATGCTCGTCGAAGCGCAATAGCTTCTTTAACTGTGAGCCCCTTGAACTGCACAAACGCAACAGACTGCGCATCTTTGAGCATGTCAGCAAACCCAGCAACAATAGAAACTTTCTTGTCTTTTGTAATTGCCATAAATTATAAGTGAACAATAATAACCGTCTTTCAGACGGGTGTAGTCTAGGAGAGTTCGACCTCGGCAGGATATTAAGACTTTCGTCCCCTGCTGTCTTTGATCTACACGGTGACACTATAGCAGAAAATTTAAATTGGTCAATACAAAACCACTCTCCGTATAGAGAGTGGTTTGGATAGTACATTTATTTATTAGCAGCGATAGTGATCTTGGCAGATGCTGCACCATCACAAGTAATCGATATCTCTCCAGGAGCACCGAGTTTGTAAGTGAAGTAGTGGTATCCATCAAGTACTTCGGTGCGATCTGGTGTCGCAACAGTACGCTGTTTGGTAGAGTTGTTTGCAATCAAAATCCGAGTACCTGTTGCAAGTGTCTGCACCGCTGGAAGTGCCTTGCATTGTGCATCCAGCACCACAAGTTTGCCACCGTACATACGAATCGCTTCTTCGTATGCTGACGCAGTCACAGCTTGCTCGTCAGTAACTTTATTCTCTTCTGGTTGTGGACATGGCTTACCAGTTGTCTCACTAAAGAGGTACCCCGGCTTGCAGCCTTCAGGGAGTCCGTTTGAAGTAGAGTCGGTAGTACTATCCTTCTTTTGAAATACACCATTACTTGCAAGCGCGCCAATCACAATAAGCACGATCAGTACGATTGCAATACGACGACCTTTTTTAGTACGGGCTTCTGGGGTTTGAGCTTCTTTGGGAGTCTGATTGTTGGAAGTATCCATATATTTCTGTACTTATAGTAATACTCACTATTGTACTCAGTATCCTATATTCGCAAGACTGTACAAAATGAGAAAATGTCATATAGTTGAGCCATGATACGACAGCGTATGGTCATCCTTTTCGTGGGAGATATCCTTGTACTCATTGGTGCGTTTTACGCAATGGCACTCCTGCGCTTTGACGTAGGAGCTCGTAATCCTTTGCAAATACAACTTTTTATACTCTTGTTTGCTCTATGGCTTGTTGTATTTTTCATATTCGATCTATACAACATTCGCCGTATCAACCCCAACCCACGCAACATCGGACTTCTAGTAGCAGCAATGGTAGTCAACACGCTTATTGGTGTACTACTGTTTTACTTGATATCAGCAGGAATCACCCCAAAAACAAATCTTGCGATTTTGGTTACAGCAACATTGATACTTATGATTGTGTGGCGTCGAACATTTTATATTCTATTTACAAAACGATTTGTCAGACGCATTCTTATTATTGGTAACAATCCGCTCACCAAACACCTCATTCA
The DNA here is from genome assembly GCA_964432275.1 of uncultured Candidatus Saccharibacteria bacterium. Lineage (GTDB taxonomy): Bacteria > Patescibacteriota > Minisyncoccia > Phycocordibacterales > UBA9973 > UBA4124. The sequence continues at coordinate 5,696 of CAYSMH010000012.1, forward strand.
AGAAATCAAAGATCATCAACAACTTGGTACGGTAGTAGCAGTATGGGAAACTATTGCATCAACCCCTTTAAAACTTGAAGTGGATCTCGTGATCGCAGATGGCGTCGATCCAGAACAACTATTGACTCTTTCTCGTGCATTAGATACAGAAATACTTTCGCTTACCGAAGCCTACGAAACAATCTTTGCCAAGATTCCAATAGAACTTATGACTGAACATCAAGCAGTGCAACTTATGACAAATCGAATAACTCCAGCTCAGCGGTATATATATCGAGTCCTAGAAATAATGATTGCGACATTAATCATACTTGCAACATCCCCATTTTTATTGATTGCAAGTATTGCGCTATGGGTGGAAGAAGGAGGATCACCATTTTATAGCCAGCCACGTGTTGGTAAGCATGGGAAAATATTTTACTTCTATAAACTTCGATCAATGCACCACAACGCAGAGCAACATGGTGCACAATGGGCAAAAGAAAAAGATACTCGTATTACAACTGTTGGTCGTATTGTTCGTACAACACATCTCGATGAAGTACCTCAAATGATAAATATCATACGAGGAGATCTTGCGCTTATTGGCCCTCGTGCAGAACGTCCTGAGTTTGTCAAAGACCTCGAACAACAAATCCCCTATTACTATCTACGCCACACAGTGAAGCCCGGATTTACTGGATGGGCACAGATCAAATATCGCTATGCTCGCTCAGTACAAGACAGCAAAGAAAAATTTGAGTATGATTTGTATTATCTCAAGCACAAAAACCCACTCTTTGATGTAGGTATTGTACTGAAGACTGCGCAAATCATGTTTACTCACTAAATCATGGATCGTCTCAAAGCATTTTTTTTCAAAAATACATCAAACAAACAAATCATTGCAAAAAATGCATTTTGGTTATTTGCGAGCGAAGCTACTAGTCGAATACTTAAAGTGGTACTTGTTATTTATGCAGTGCGCATGTTGGGTGCACGAGACTGGGGTGTATTCTCGTACGCACTATCGTTGGGATCTTTGTTGATGATATGTTCTGATATTGGACTGAGCGGTTTGATTACTCGAGAAATTATCCAAAGAAAAGAAGGATTCTCATCATTTATCGCAACAGCATTTGCTCTCAAATCTGCACTTGTTGTACTGAGCACTACTATCGTCGTACTGTGTGGACCACTAGTTTCTCATATACCCGAAGCTCAATCGATCCTCCCACTGATTGCGCTGACGCTTTTTTTTGATGCAACGAGAGATTTCATTCTTTATATAAATACCGCGTTTGAAAAAATGGAACGTGACATGCTCGTCAAAAGTATGATGAGTATCACCACGGTAATCGTCGGGGTTGTACTTTTGCACATCAATGCAGTACCACGATCAGTTGCGATTGGATACATGGTCGGCAGCGGTATCGGGAGCATCCTTGCATTGTGGAGTATCGGACGCGATATAAGAACTGTTCTTGGGAAAGTTGACCCTAAACTTTTACGTACAGTAATAGTAACAACACTTCCCTTTGCAGCAATATCTTTGATCAATACTGTAATGGCAAATACTGATATTTACCTCCTCGGTATCTGGCGTGATGCGACCGAAATCGGTCTCTATTCATCCGCGCAACGTATTTACCAACTTATACTTATGATCCCTGTCATTATTTCGACGGCAGCATTTCCATTATTGTCACGACTTGCAAGCACCAACAATGAGCAGTTTGCGGTCGTGCTAGGTAAAATCACTGCAAGTATGTTTATGATTGGTCTTCCTGTTAGTGTTGGAGGTATCATACTTGCCCCAGAACTTATCGGCCTAATCTTTGGACCAGGTTTTGAACATGCAGTGCCGATACTACAGGTACTATTGGTAATGTTGCTTGCAGCATTTCCACTCGTATTGTTTTCAAATTCAGTATTTGCATACAACGGACAAGGCAGACTTGCACTTATCTACAGTCTCGGTTTGGTCGGAAATGCACTACTAAACATCTTACTCATCCCTCTGTTTGGTGCACTCGGCTCTGCTATTGCAACGCTCGTCTCTACCAGTATTATCACTGGACTCGTATGGAAACGGCTTTATACTATGACTGCTTTTCATGTGTGTACACGACTTGGTCGATCATGTATCGCATTGATTTTCATGATTGGCACACTTGTTATTGGAGACACGCTTCCCTTGGTGGTTCATATACTGCTCGCTGCTGGCGTATATATTGGCATACTTGTTGTGTTACGAGAACCTCTTGTTGGTGAGCTTCGAAGACTTGTCCGACCAACAACCCCCTCTGTGATAGAATAAGTTTGTTATGGCTTACCTCTCCGTCTGTATCCCTACCTATGAAATGAGAGGTCTTGGTGCCGACTTTCTCAAAGAAAGCTTTGATCGACTCGTATCCCAAACTTTTCAAGACTTTGATGTTGTCGTTTCAGATCACTCAAAAGATGATGCTATCCAAACACTGTGTAAGCTATACAACGATCGACTCACGATTCACTATTATCGCAATACTGAACACCTTGGAAACTCTTCTGCAAATAGCAACAATGCGATCAAGCATGCAACAGGTACACTGATCAAACTGCTATTTCAAGATGATTTTCTTTACAATGATCGATCACTTGAAGAAATTGTGAAAGCATTTGATGTCGAGCATGATCGATGGCTTGCATCGTCCTACATTCATACAAAAGATGGCACCAAGTTTTATGGAACACATACACCTCACTACACACGCGATGTACATCTTGGCAACAACCGTATCGGCACTCCATCTGCGATCACTATCAAAAATGATCGCCCTCTTTTCTTTGACGAAGAGTTGATTTGGCTTATGGATGGTGAATACTACAAACGCTTGTATGCTGCGTATGGCGCTCCCAAAGTTTTGAATACTATCACTGTTGCCAACCGCATCGGTGCTCACCAAGTCACCCACAGTATGGCTACCTTTCAAAAACGAAAACAAGAATTTACCTATGTCTTAGAAAAGTATGAACATGGAATCACAAAAGTGTGGTATCGATTTTTCTATTCACTCAAACATATTGCAAAAATAATCCTCAACCATGATTAACTTTCCTACTATCACACTTTGTGCAGTTTCAAGTGTTCGTATTGACGAGACACTTGCTGCACTGCGCAAAAGCATGCAAGGTATCACGTTTGCAAAAGTACTCTTTCTCACAGACAAACAAGTATCTACCGCGCATGATGGTATCGAAATAATCCCAATAGAACCGCTCGACTACGATGGGTACAGCCATTTCATTGTATACAAACTCAAAGACTATATCGATACTGACTTTGTACTGATCGTGCAACACGATGGCTACGTGCTCCGTCCACACAAATGGAGCGATGAGTTTCTGCAGTACGACTACATAGGAGCGCCCTGGCCTCGGGACAGATTTTTCGATACCGACGGTACCAATGTGCGTGTGGGTAACGGTGGATTTTCACTACGAAGCAAGAAACTGCTCGATCTACCAACAAAGCTTGACCTACCATTTACCGACAACGGAACGGGGTTTTTCCACGAAGATGGATTTATTTGTTTGTATCATCGCAAAGAACTTATAGAAAACAGTGTGAAGTTTGCGCCAGTAGCAGTCGCGTCACGCTTTAGCAGAGAACGGTGGTGTACTGACTCAGTGATGCAACCTTTTGGATTTCACAACAACCGTCGTGGTATCAAAATGGTTAAGAAGCTTATTCATAAAATGTTTGACATATGATCACTACAGAAATCTACAACGGGCAAGGCCTCGGCAACCAACTCTGGTGTTACGTCGTCACGCGCGTGATTGCTCTTCGTAACGGATATGACTGGGGCATTATGCATCCTGAACGATTGAAGTGTCTCGATTTTCTTACCCTTGATGTAGGAAAAGAAGTAACCGGAATCACTACCAGGTATGTAGAAAAAGGAATGTTCCATCCCACAACTGGCGCAGACATACGACTCTATGACCCAGGTCTTATGTCGGTACCAGATAACACCAAGCTCGATGGTGTCATGCAAGACGAGCAGTACATTTTCGACTACAGAGATCAGATACGGCAATGGCTCGCGATCAAACCAGAGTTCGACTGCACAGACTACGCTAGTGACGGCATATGTGTGATCAACTTTCGTGGAGGCGAATACATGCGTCACAAAGAACTTCTTTTAGATAAAACCTATTGGACAAAAGCAATGAATTATATGCGAGAGATCAACCCTGCTATGCGTTTCGTAGTTATTACTGATGACGTGAACGGTGCGCGGACATTTTTCCCTGATCTTGAGGTTCATCATTTTAGTATTGGGAAAGACTACGCGATCATACACAATGCACACTACTTGATCCTGTCGAACTCAAGTTTCGCATGGTTCCCGGCGTGGCTTTCAACCAACCTCAAGCGTTGTATTGCCCCACTCTATTGGGCACGTCACAACGTCTCTGATGGATACTGGAGCATGGGCTACTCGATGACTAGTGGGTGGCAGTACCAAGACAGACATGGTACTCTAGTGACGTACGACCAGGCAGTAGAAGATTTTGCACGCTATAGAAAAGCTCACCCCGACTACTTCATTGCCCGACCGGAGCCTCGCCCCTCATTACTCAAAAAGATACTACGCAGATTATTTTCATGACACTCAACGACATTGCACTTAGATACGATACTGACAAAAGCAGTAAGCTCCACCACTACACCAAGCGCTACGAGCAATACTTTGAACCACTTCGCGCACAACCACTTCGTATTCTTGAAATAGGTATCCAAAACGGATACTCTTTGAAAACTTGGAAAGAGTATTTTCCCAATGCGCATATTTATGGAGTGGACATTGTCGATTGTTCATCAATGAATGAGGATCGGATCACCACACTCAAAGGTAGCCAGAACGATCTGTATTTTCTCAAACAAATCACCGACACCTATGGACCATTCGATATCATCATTGATGATGGATCACACTACAGCACAGACATGAAGATCTCATTTGACTTCTTGTTCCCTAGTTTAAAACCGGGAGGGCTCTACGTCGTCGAAGATCTCCACTGTGTGTACTGGCCCGAGTTTTCTGATGGAGGACACGCATTTATGAACCGTCTGAAAGAACTCACCGACTCGGTCAATGGTCATGGTAAATGGGGTCTCGCGGAAATCGCAAATAGCGCAGACGATCATGTGTACCAAGAAAAAAAGTTTGGTACTCCAGACTGGTGGGATCACAATGTCGAGTACGTGCACCTCTATCGAAGTATTGTTTTTATAAAAAAATACAATTCAGGTGCCGTTTATAACAGCAAACCTCACCACTTGATTAGATGGTATGCACAACTATGGCGCTTTGTCGGGAAAGTATGGCGCACAATAGTACGCACCCTCAAAAAGTCATGACCCTCATCGAACGCATCATTCGAAAAGTATCTCGCGTAGTCATGCTCCAAATCCATGGAGCACTTTCCACCATCCAGTCCACACTTTCTTCTGCAGAAATTTCTGATATCGCGCAATACCGAAAAAGTATAAAAATATATGATGCATTCATATTTTTCAATGAACTCGAGCTCCTTGAGATCCGTCTCAACATTCTTGATCCATACGTAGATTATTTTGTTATCGTCGAATCTACCCACACCTTCTCAGGCAAACCAAAAGAACTCTCCTTCAAACAAAACACCGAACGTTTTAAAAAGTTTAACGATAAGATTATTCACTATGTCGTTAGTGATGTACCCGCAACGAGAGAAGAGTTGGAAAATCGATTGGTAAGTAGTTCACTTGACGATCTTGATCGAGAGATTATAACGCAATCACTAACCAACAGTAACGTCCCAAAAGGTCAGGATATGTGGCTGCGAGAATTTTATCAACGTGAATCTATCAAGAAAGCATTAGTAGGACTGCGCGATCATGACTTTGTATTTGTATCTGATGTAGATGAAATATGGAACCCATACACACCTATAGACTATCGGGAAGATTGTATATACAAGCTGCGCCAAACGGTCTACTCGTACTACCTCAACAACCGCTCAAGTGAACCATGGGCTGGCACATTTGCAACTATGTACAAAAACATCAAGTCACGATGTCTTGGCGACATGCGAGATGCGGCAAAAACAACGTATACCTATGTAGAAAATGGCGGCTGGCATTTCACCAACCAGGGTGGTGCTTCGCGTATTGCATCCAAGATCGATGCGTATAGTCATCAAGAATTTAATACCGACGACGTGAAAAACAATCTTGAAAAAAATATCACCGAGAACAAGGATTTCGTCGGACGATCATTTACGTACACGGTCGATGAAGCAAGTCTTCCGTCCTACCTTATTGAACACAAAGACCACTACAAGGATCTCTTTCGCTAGATCTTCTGTGTAATACAGATAACAAAGTCTTTTTCTACTTCAGCCTTGGACACCGCAGGCCATGCATAGCTTTGATAATAAAAGTCGAAATTGCCAAATCCGTTTGTGGTAAGCCAGTGCTCTATCTTTTCTTCATCAATAAAAAATGTTTTGTGAAATCCGGCACGAAGCGCCTGTTTGTCGTCCTTTTGCATATAGGGTGTCGACATAATAAGCCTGCCTCCGGACTTCAGTGCATTGTTGAATAACCCAAGAAGTTTCAAAATATCTGACTCTTCAAAGTGTTCGATAGTCTCAAACGAGACAATGTAATCAAACTGGTTTTTGAAATCAATTTTCAATAAATCAGTATTCTTAAATGAAAGATTGTGTATAGGTTTATATTTTTCAGTGATCGATGCGATGACTTTCTGATCAATGTCGAGACCAACAACGCTCGCTGCCTTTTCTGCAAGAATTGCGCTTCCATATCCAGTACCACATGCAAAATCAGCAACAGTATCGTTTGTTGTAATATATGTGCTTGCAAACTGATATCGCTTGAGATGACATTTTTCGTTCTCATCTAGAAGTGTCGGTGAACTAAACACAATATCGACACGCTCTCCCCCGTTTTCTAGGTTTGACCATAATCCCTTTATCTTTTTGACGAGATAGTAAAAATATTTCTTTGGCTGTAAGTATTTGTTACTCATTGCTTGATGATGATGCCTTGGCCGGTCGGGAGCGGGAGTACTGATGTACCATACTTCTTTGCAAAATCTATATGTGCCTTGCGCTGCGCTTCATGTCCTGGAAATCCGTGATCATCGAGAATAATAAACCCGCCTGGAACCATCTTGCCCCAAAAATACTCAAGTGCCTCAACTTCTGGTAGTACACAGTTCATATCGATCAACAACAGAGAAATCTTTTCAGATGGAACTTGTGTGAGTGTTTCTGGAACTGCACCTTTGACAATGACTGCATTGGGAAACGCTGCAAATGTTTGCTTCACCTCTTCATAGATATCGGTTATATATCCCATGGTTTCTGAACGAATCATCTCTGCCTTTGTACTATATTTTTCCGACATACCCGTGTATGTATCGAGAAGATAATATTTTTTATTCAATGTATCAAACTTTACATAGTCGATAATCATCCGGGCATTCATGCCGGTGTTTACCCCGCACTCCACAATATCTCCATCTAGTGCACTTGTGTGTCGAGCTGCCCACGCCACCATATATGCCCTCCACCGGAAATCGTAGTTGCCCCATGACTCTTGCATGAGCTCTTTGCCAAGCGCGTATGCACGAGCAAACTCAGGATCATTGAGAAAGTCTGCGTTGATCGTGGTGTACAAACAGTCTTCGGTATAGGTAAACTTGTTACCTACCACATATTTGAGAATTCGGAGTTTAGGCTTCCAAGATTCAGGAATAATTTTTCCAAGGAGATGTTTTATCATTGGGGCGAGTATACCATACTACAATTGTTTATAAATCTTTTGGATCCAGTACAACAAACGCCTAGGGATCGGGATCACACCGATAGCAATGAAGCCAAGCTGACGCACCATAAAGAGCACCTGACCCCAGAAAAACCCAGGATATACATGTCGATACTTCCGTGCAAGTGCTCGCATTCGCCCCACTTGCACTACCCTGTTTTGAGATGTGAGTGATCCTGCATGAACCATAAGTGCAGTTGTTATATCTGAAAGGTTTGCGTAGGTGCCGTTTTGTCCAAGTAAAAGCCAGAGTGCGTAGTCTTCGACATGTTTTGTTTCAAGGGATTGAGGATATCCTCCTACTGCTTGCACTGACGTCCTGCGCATCATCACCGTAGAATGCAAAAAACAGTTTTTAAAAAGAATACGATTGCGGATCAATGTGTCTGTTTCAGGCATGTGGTAGGTAGTTATCGATTTTCCTTTTTCATCAACAAGAATCGCAGCTGTCCCCACCAGTACACAATCTAAATGATTCTCAAAATATGCGATTTGTTTTGCAAGCTTGTTTGTATCGATCCACTCGTCGTCATCATCAATACGTGCAACATACTCCCCTTTTGCTTTTTCAAGTCCCCGATTGAGCGATTGTTGTATGCCTAGATTTTTTTCATTGTGAATATAGACGATACGAGAATCTTGTCCGACGTATTTCTCAACAACATCTCGACCATAGAGCCCGTCATCAACAATGATCAGCTCCCAATCACTGCGCGTCTGTGCGAGCACACTCTCGATAGCTCGAACAATATGGGGTGCATCTTTGTATGTCGGCAAAATAATACTGATCATATACGAAATGAAAGCGCGAGTACTATCCACCACCAGTACGACGGCAGGTTGTCATTAAAAAATATCGCAATAGAGAGCGCGATGAGCGCACCGAGCATCGCAAGCGCGAGTGTGTCTGCTCGATCTCGATATACGACATAGAGGCGTCGCAGTGCAGTGCCGAGTATGTACAGTATCGCACCGAGTCCGACCACGCCTCCCCACAGTGCCGCTTCGATGTATGCATTGTGTGGGCCAGGGTTTACAAACGTGCGGCGTGTATGTGGGATCACTGCATCCATATGTGTGTTGGGTCCGAGACCGAGTGGGTTGCGCGCAACAACTCCAAGGTAGTGCTCCCAAATCTTAATGCGTGGCTCACTATCGCGCAGAGAGCTTGACGATGATTGCGCAATAGTTGCACTATCTACAACATCTTTTAGAGACACATCTGCAAGATCTGTGTGTTGCGATTGGTATGCATCGGTATTTAACGCGCGGTTAACACTTGCCTTTTTCCCTTCGTATGGGACAAGCGTAAAACCAGCAACAGTGATACTTGCTATGAGTATGAGCTGTAGTATCGACAACCTCACATCGCGCTGCCGAATTGCAACTACAAGCCATACTACACCCATACTAATACCAACTGCCAAGATAGATGCTCGCTGTGTAGTCCAAATCACAAGGGTTGTCATACACACCGCCCCAAGTGCACCGAGTATGTTGTACCACACCCTAGACGAGATACGGATCGCATAGACTAGAGAAAATGCAAGTGGTATGAGCAATGTCTTGGAGACTATTTCGACATTGTCGGTGAAGCCCTTGAACACCGCACCTCGTGCAACATCAATCATAAAGCCGAGCTCGGGTATGATGACGATGACACAAAATATGAGCGGAGCACATAGTGCGTAGAGCGCATGTCGCACAAACACTCGATCGTTGCGTGCATAAAAAAGTACCAGGAGACATGCGATGACCGCAACAGAAAACATTCCTATCTCCAAGAACATGCCACGCGTCGTCGGCATATCACGCACCAAACTCGCGATCCCCCATCCGACCGCAACTACTGCATAGAAAACAATGAGTGCTATTCGAACGCCTTTGGGAATTGAAAAAAAGAATTCTTTGTATTTGTGACTATACGTCAGATAGATGAGCGTGAGTATCGAGAGCACTATCATGCCTATCTCAAATGCCTTTGGTATACCACTGACACCGAAGCTGCCGTTGCGAAACAGGAGCAGCACGATTGTACACAGTAGTACTATTTTATTGATGCGTTCGAGTATCATATTAGTCGAGTTTATAAAATTTCTTTCTCATGCCATCTATTACCCCTTTCCAGATATAGTAGACAGTTTTCAATGATCCATTACGAAACGTCTGTTTGACTGAAGCATACAATGCAAACCAGATGAGGTATGGATAAAAAAGTGATGCCTTAAATAGTCCATACTTTTCGGAATACTCTTTGAGTAGAAACTGGTTGCGAGTTGCGTAGTACAAGTATCGCGGAGTGATCGTGTTGGTATCAAATGATACCAGTCGCGTAATATGCGCATCGCGAACAAATGAAAC
>CAYSMH010000013.1:0-12963 GCA_964432275.1 uncultured Candidatus Saccharibacteria bacterium
CTCCTGACCTTTGCTTTGCAAAAGCACTGCTCTACCAGCTGAGCTAAGGGCCCGTATACGTTGTACCTGACATTCTACTGTAAAAGGGATTTTTTGCAACTTGCCCCCTTTTGATTGCTGTGTATACTGGACACAAAAAAATAATCACATGAAAAAAATGTTCTTCTTTACACTCATCGTACTGAGTGTTTCTAATTGTGATGATGGTTATCCAAAAGAATCACAACCAACTGTTCGTAAGGATTCTCTTAGTACTACCGCTGAACTACAGGCACGCATTCTCAAGCCTGATGTGGACTGGCTCAAGAATCAACCAAACGTTGTCTACAGAAGTGGGCAATACACCACACCGGGGTGGTATTGGAAAATACCAGACTCAGCTCGTTATATAGCTTACGATCGCGATATTGTATCAATCGAAATGATACGCAATCTTTTAGACACTACTGAGCGTCTCAGTGCTAACCCATTACCATTTTTGCAAACAGCAAGCCATCGTTCCTTCCAGGCTGTTGTTGAGTATGTTCTTGGAGAAGATGAACCCTAAACGAAATTAAAAAAGCGCCCGTTAGATACGGGTGCTTTTTCATTACCTTATCAAAACTATCTATCTTCAACTTTCACCTTACCTTCCACTTTCACGCCAAATCCTTTGAGACCTTTGACGATGGTTTCTGCATCTTTGCGAGCAGACTTGAGATCTTCATGAGCTGCTTTGAGCTTCGCTCGGGCATCCATAAGCGCCTTTTTGTTACTCTCCATGAGTGTCTTGTCCCCATTGTCTGGTTTGAGATTTGCAGAGAGCGTGATCGCTGCACTTGCATTTGCTTTTGCTTCAGTGATCTGTGTCTTCATATCTAGAGACGCAGCTTCGAGCGCAGACACATCTTTGCCAGCAGACTTCGCTTCAGCGATACGTGTATCGAGCTTCTGGGTAAATGTCGTCATGAGATCTGCTGTCGTAGTGATACGGTCAGCTGCTGCAAGTATTTGCAGTTGCGGCATCACGAGCATATATACGCGATATGCCTTGGTGATTGAAGTCATACTTGCCTTCAATGACGCTTCATCGGTTGCATTCTGGATTGTAGATTTCAAATCTGTCAGAAGTTTGATCTGTGCATCTACGGTTGCCTTGATGCTTGCCTTGCTTGCAGCTGAAACTTTCACCATTGCATCAATGCGACGTTCGAGCTTGTTGAGCGATTCCACGCGTCGATCTATTTCTGCAACCGCACGAGTGCGGAGCTGATCAATAGACACACTTGCTCCTCCTCGAGCTTTGATGTTCACGGTGTCACGCTCTACTTCAATTTCAGATTCTGAACGCACCCCTATTCCTAGACCACCTCTTCCTGAGCCGCTTTCAGCATAAGTAGCAGTAGTCATGATAAGTGCCAAAATAAGTGCCAATACTGTGTACTTCATATGTATTATTGTGCTTCTAGAGATGACTGTTCGCTAAACGAATTGTCGATATCAGTCGAAGATTGGTTGATAACGGTGAGTTGGCTATCGATCGCAGCCATGTCTTTATCGAGATCTGAGTTTGATGTTCCTGTAGTGAGATTGGTGTCTGTTTGGGCGTCTGTTGTATTAGAACCTGATGTCATCTGATCATCTTCCCGATGAGTACGACTTCGCACGCCCAACACAATAGCTCCGATAACCACTACTACGAGTATGATTTTTAGTAATCCCATAATGTATTTATTAATTTGACTAATACGTTCACCCGCAGGCGATACGTCTAGTATATACCCTTCCCTGTCTTGTCGTATTGGGTACATAAGTACTGACGAATAGCCGTCGCGATAGTTACCTTTACAAATAAGTGTTTTGATTTGTAATTACCACATAGCAAAATTGCATGGTACTCTGTTAAAAAATATCATATGAACATTCTATGGCTTTATCACGATCCTGTTTTTACAATCCTACTATTTGTTATTGTTATTCTTCTCGGATATGTTGCTTACTATTTTAGAAAAGATTTCCTGAAGTCGTTGGCAACTATACGACACGGTTTCTCACAACATACCCCTGAAATACGCCAGAAACCTTTACAGCCAAAAAAACTTCATCAATCAGAGCACCTCCTCCAAGAGCTCAATACTCACGCAGGGATTGGGACTGGCAACAGTGAAGCAAAAAAGGTTTTTGGACAATTTCAAAAAGTGTACAAAAACACTGGTGGAACAGTAGTAATCCCTAGTGGCAACAACCCCTATGAAAAAGATGCTGACCTTGTATTACAGGTAAACATAAACAAGAGTCCGTATATCTTTCATCGATCAAGACTGACACAAATCTGGGAAATCAAACCACCAGAAATCCCCTCTTTTTAATATAAAAGGGGGATTTTTACTACATTACTTGCATTTAAATATTTTTATTGTATAATAAAAAAAATAGAAACTTTCCAATTCCATAACCCCTTAAATTACTTTGTATGAACAAAAACCTACTGTCTCTCGACGACAACCAATTGATCGAAAAATTTAGAGCTGGTATTACAGAAGCGTTTAGTGTGTTTGTGTACAAATACAGTGAAACCCTTCGCTTATCATTACATCCATTGGTCAATGGTGACAAACATTTAGTGGATGATCTTGAACAAGAAACATATATCAAGGCAATAGTAGCCCTCCGCGGAAAACTCCTTGTATTTAAAGGAACTACCATGAAACAATGGCTCAATCGCATTGGATACAACCTTGCTATGGATCACCATAGAAAGGTAAAACGTACACCCTATCAAAATGGCATTGATGAAGATTTTTGTGCGACAAAGGTAGTAGATACAACTCCAGAGGAAAGACTAGTGCTTAAGCAACATAAGAATTTATTTCCTGTATTGCTTACACAATTACCCAAGGAACAACAGACGACTGCACTTTTTCGTTTGTATTACGAACTTGGATATAAAGAGATCGCCAGCCTGACTAACACTCCCATCGATACACAAATTGGAAGAATGCGGTATGCAATCATTAACCTCAAAAAAATGACTGCCGTTTTGTAAGTACAACACAGGACTAGCACGACAAAAGCCGGAATTATTTCCGGCTTTTCTTATACCTACAGTACACCAAGGAGTTTCTCCTTTTCACTCCTTGTCAGTTGCTTGAGTACGTGTTCCCTTTTTCTCGCCTCGCTCATTGTCTCAAAGTGTTCAGAATATTTCAGTACCACTGGGCGACGGATCTTGGTATAGTGAGCGCCACCTTTTGCATGGTTGTGTTGATGGAGTCTGCGATCGAGATCGTTGGTCGAACCGATATAGTACGTGTCGTCCGCACATTGCAAAATATACGTGAAGTACATAGAGATATAGTATACTAAGTATTGTATTAGCTAATATAACACCACCATGGGAAAAAGAAGTACTGCACTTGGACCGAAAAAGAAATCAACCAGATCTCACAAGACTGCCAAGCGCCTTGCGGTCAAAAAGACAATGCTCGCAAGCCGAAAAGCAAAAAAGAAATCAAAATAATAAAAATCCCTGTTTATTCAGGGATTTTTATTATAAAACTTGACTGGAGGTTTGGGACGATGTTGGAAACTCTATACTTGACTTATATTAAAATATATGTTAAAATAGAATAAATTAGAAAGATTCTAACTTTGATAAGGGGTATTCCCTATCAATATTCAAAAACTGAATAAAATGTTCTCTAAAAAACAAAGTAAAGTTAAACTTAGCAATTCAACTGTAGTTGCTTGGTCATTAACAAACAAAATTCTTGACTTCCTAATTGAAGGAAGGGAAGTTAATGTACGCCATGCAAATTTAAAGTTTGCTAATCGAGGTTCGAGAAGCAAAATTTTGCTCCCTCAAGGAAATTTCACCTTATTCAAAGAGCAGTTGGAGGTTGAGGTTCAAATCTCATTCCAGTATCTCTTCACGAGTTTAAATCTAAGCATTAAACTAATTCTTGAAGGAAAAGGGTTAGGGTGGGGTATCTTATATGGCTCAGAAATAGTTATTAAAGATTATGGCGATAAAAAAATCTTTGGCCTTATTGCTGAAAAAAATGATTCTTTTACTCCTGCCAGTCACCTTGACGAAGAAATTATAAAAAACATACGGAAAACTTTCAATCAATTTGTTCTTGTAAAAAAATTTAATTTCGAAGATACTAAATAATTAAGTTGTTGAAATTACATTATCAAGCCTCTTTTATTAAGAGGCTTTTTTATTTCTCAAACTCATAGCTGGCCGCACGGGACGATGTTGGAACATTAATTATGGTGTAAAATCCTCACCTTCCCCTATCGCAAGAGACTTTCCTTCTTCAAGCACTCTATCTAAGAAGTCTCTTAAAGCGTTTAGGTCTTTGAGGTTGGAGTCATAAAAATAACTTACGATCCCAATTGATTCTGCACTTTTAACAGCCATAGGGTTATGTTCAAAATAAACAACATCGTCTATTCCTAAATTAAAACGTTCTAGCATTTTTCGGAAATATTCAGGGTTTGTTTTTTCAGGGTCGTGCTTAAGAGTAAATACCTCATATGGCATTTTATCTAAGCCGAATGTTTTATATTGCTCATCATTTGCCCCTGTAAGAATAATTTTCTTATTTGGATATGTTTCAAGAAGATCATACATTTCTTGAAAGATCACACCTGTTGGAGAAACAAATGCATCTACAGCGTCTACAAGGATTGTTTTCATTGAATTAATACTTTATTTTATATTTTGTCCGTAATAAAAACCTATAACCGTTCCGAGCATACCGATCAATCCAGAAATGAGATATTTAATCAGATCTGCTGACTCAGAAGACATATTTCCAGACAACGCATAAACTACAGATACACCTATAATTATAGAAAAGAGCCATAACAAATGCTCTGCTAATTTACCCCGCATATTTTCTGGCGTGTATGGCGTAATAGAACCACCACCAATTTTCTTATCTTTAGTTTTTTCTATTTTTATATCCATTTATTTTTTAAAAATTGAATATTCAAGTGACCATATTCTTTTATCGTCAAGAGAGGTCGCCCTAAAAGATATGTATAAATCTTCACCTGCATCGTTTGATCCTATATTAACAAATTCAGTAGTTCCATATGACTGTCTATTAATGTTAACGAGTATAAATTTTAATATTTTTTTATCCTTATCAACTACTAGCTTAATTCCAGTATTTTCTTTTTCACTATCTTCAAAACAGAAAACAATGGAAACTCCTCCAAAATCCATCGTAGTATCTTCTGTTTTGAGTATTTGAACAATACCAGACTCAATTACCTCATACTGTCCTGTTTTTATTATCATAGTTTAATTTTACTAGTTTTAAACAATTTTAAAACCTGCTGGGGTGCAAGGACTCGAACCTCAATACTCAGGACCAAAACCTGATGTCCTACCATTAGACGACACCCCAATGTTGCGTATAGTACCGCGTGATTTTTATACCATGAAATAGGTTTATTTCAAAGGTGTTTCTGCGCCCACCATCTCAAGCACTGCAAGCTCAAGCGGTAGTACCGAAACAGACGCATACGCGATCCGCTCAATCGCAGTGATGAGTGCGACGATACCGCGACTTGATATTGCATCAGTGTTCTCTACTGCTCCCTGCTTCACAAGCTCTACATAACTCTCAGAATGCTCTGCCTCAAATGCCTCGCGCATAGATGGTGCGTACCGATACATGAGTGAGAGGCGCATGGTGTTGAGCAGTAGCTGTGCGAGGAGCATCATGTCGGTATGGTGTTCCTCGGCATGCGCAAGAGTACGATATGCACGATCAACATCACGCGCGATCAATGCTCCATAGAGTTCACTGATAGTCGAGAGCGCTGGTGCACCCGTAACTGTCTCTACCACCTCTCGAGTGATCACGCGCGCAGGGGTCGCAGAAAAGATCTTCTGCATGATAGAAAGTGTGTCACGAAATGATCCATCTCCAAGAAACGCAACAAGTGTTGCAGAGTCCGCATCGATCTCATATGTTTCTTTTTTTGCGATGTTTGTGACCATTTCCGCAAGGATTTTTTGCGAAGGTTTACGAAACGAAAATACTTGGCAGCGAGAGAGGATGGTCTCAGGTACTTTGTTGAGCTCGGTCGTTGCAAGAACAAAAATCACATGAGCTGGTGGTTCTTCGAGCGTCTTGAGAAGCGCGTTGAATGCGTCGCGAGAGAGCATGTGGACTTCGTCGATGATGTATACCTTGAATCTGGAAGAAAATGGTAGCACTCGCACCGCTGCACGAAGTTCTCGGATGTCATCGATCGAACGGTTGGATGCAGCATCGATCTCTATAATATCTTCAGGGTTCGTACCAAGCGCCGCCGCAAAAATACGTGCCACTGACGTCTTGCCCGTGCCACGACTTCCTGTGAAAAGGTATGCGTGAGAGAAGTTCTCATGTTTGATCGACTCAGAGAGAACCGAGACAATGTGTTCTTGGCCAACAACGTCGTCCCAGACGCTCGGACGGTATTTTCGATAGAGGACCTGGTCGTGCATGGCGATAGTATAGCAGAATAAAAAATCCCCGCTGTTAAGCAAGGATTTACCAATATAATCTCTTAATCTCCGTCATCATAGCCTGGTCGTTCTTCTGGTAAAAGTTGTGGTTTATCTGAAGATGTCGCCAAAACAGCCAAAACAAGTACTATTAAAATCATACCGATCGGTAGTATCAAAGGTGCTGCATATAACTTCCAATCAAGCAAAAGGTTTGTTGAAGGTTTTAGGTATACCGACCATCTTGAATATGTTAGTGCAGAAACAAGCCAGGCACCAACATAATACACGACCCACCATAATACAATTTTTGAATTTTTCTTTTTTGTTAAGTACTTATATTTTGCAATTCTTTCTGATGAAGTGAATTGACTGTATTTCATAAAATATGTTTTTGTTTGCACATACATTACTCTTGATTTGATTATTGTCAAATCTTTTTACTATTTCAAGAATTTTTTTATGATCGATTCTACTTCCCCACTATTTTTCGTCTCCATAAGCTGTATCCGCAACTCCTTTGCACCTTTGAATCCTGTGCAGTACGCCTTGTAGTGCTTTTTCATAATGGCAAAGCTTTTGATGTCACCGAGAAGTTCTTCAAATAGTTTCGTGTGTTCGACGAGTACCATGAGTCTTTCTTTGGTGGTGATAGGTTTAGTTGCAGACATTGGTGCTGCACGTTTTGTATCAAAAAATTTCTTGAGGATCGGTATGTTATGAAAAATAGAACGTTTCGGGAGCGTTGCAGTCACTTCCCTGCTCGCATCGAAAAACCATGGATTCCCAAACAGTGCTCGTCCTACCATCACCCCATCTACCCCACTTGCGCGAGCTTTTGCTCGGCCGTCGGCCAATGACACTACATCACCATTACCAATGATCACGGTCTCTGGTGCAATCTGATCACGTAGTACCACCACTTGTTTGAGGTAGTCCCATTGCGCAGGTACGAGTGAGAGATCTTTGCGTGTGCGAGCATGTACGGTCAGTGCCGCGATCCCTGATGAAAGCAACAATGGAATCCATTCATCGATCTGTACGGTGTTGTATCCGACACGGGTTTTCACCGAGAGCGGTATGTCACGACCGGCCGCCGCGATACCACGCTTGGCTGCGTCGATAACCGCTATCGCGGCGGCCGGATCTTTGATCATGGCAGCACCAGCTCCTTGTTTCTCGATGGTCTTGTCGGGACAACCCATATTGATATCGATACCATCAAAACCAAGCTCAGCTGCAAGCTTTGCGGCGCCTTCCATAGTTACAGGATCACTAGAGAAAAGTTGTGCCACAATTGGTCGCTCTAGCTCACTATACTCAAGATCGCGTGAAAGTATTTCTCTCCCTTTACTCATAAGCCCATTTGCAGACACAAACTCGGTCCACATGACGTCTGGTTTGCCATACTTGGCGATGAGACGACGAAATGCCGCATCGGTGACGTCAGCCATCGGTGCTACACAGAAAAATGGTTTTGTACTCGTTCGAAGTTGTTGCCAAAAATGCATAGTTATTGAAATTTATAGATAACCTTGTTACCAAATCGCGTGTCAAGATACTCAAGTACTGCTGATGAGTTGTGATACATTCGTGACAATGGTGCAGTACGCAATGCACTGTAGAGCGTCTCCAGTGCACTATCAACATCACTTGTCGGATCAAAATATATAATCGCTGTTGTACTGTAGTGAATAAATGAAACAACGAGTGTATCTTCTGTGGTCAATCGCATACTCAACGGTGTGATGTCGATTGATTGCAATCGATCATACAAATAACTGATCGTTGCAAGAAGTTCTGTACTAACAGGCCGAAACGGATACGCCTGACGCTCACCTGAATATATTTTCAAATACGCACTTCCTGAAAAGTACGGCGCATCCGCAAAGACAGTACCTGTCTCATCCATAAACGAACACGCATCATCGCACCACAGATATACCCCGGGGTACTCAACTACAGTGACTTTGAGTGAGTGCATAGAGTCTCGTTCGACACGCACATCTTTAAACCGAGGAAACTGTTCACGGATACGGGTTTCTATAGTATCTGTTGATACTAGTACGATACTTGTTTTGGGTAATATATAAAGATAGTTTCCCTCAAGATCGGTAAGTACTGCTTGAGAAACCGCTTCAGGATCTGCCACATTGGTTCCGTCCACTACGACACGTGCTACCTGAAATCGAGGCGCTCGTATACACAACACAACACCAACAAGTACAGCAATAATACCCAGGATGCCAAGTACACGTTTCCACGGAAACGAACGTTTTGCACGAGGTGCATCATCAGTCTTTAGTACCCGTGTATGATACGTGCGTTCGTACATAGGCTAGCCGAGATAGTCTTTGCCAATATATGGTTTCAGTACATCAGGGACACGTATACGACCATCTGCTTCTTGGAAGTTTTCAACAAGAGACACGAGAATTCGTGGTGTAGGTACAGCGGTGCAGTTGAGTGAGTGTGCATAGCGCAGCTTGCCTTCGCTATCTTTGTATCGAGTATTGAGACGACGAGTTTGAAAGTCGTGGAAATATGACGCACTAGAAATCTCGCGATACGTTTGCTCTCCAGGAACCCACAACTCGATATCATATTTTTTCACCTGCCCTTGTCCGAGGTCTCCGGTACAGTTGACTACTACTCGATACGGGATACCCAGACTCTGGATAAACTCTTCCGTATTTCGATTGATCTCTTCGTGTAGCTCTACAGACTGTTCGTGTGATGCTTCGCATAGTGCTACTTGTTCGAGTTTGAAAAATTCATGTACACGAATCAAGCCTTTGACATCTTTACTATGTGCACCTGCTTCACGACGGAAACAAGGTGAAAATGCAAGTACTTTGATCGGGAGCTTGCTTAGATCAAGCGTCTGATCTGCAAAATACGACATCGTTGCCACTTCACCAGTACCCGCGAGATAGTCTTCGTCTTGGGTAGCATAGAGATCATCTTCTCCACCTGGCAAATATCCGGTACCCATTAGTGTTTGTTTGCGCACCAGTGATGGCACGATCATAAACTGAAATCCTCGCTTCATCCAAAAGTCTTTTGCATACTGCCATATTGCAAATGAAAGTTCTGCCCCACCATTTTTCAGATAGTATCCACGAAAGCCGGCAACTTCTGCTCCTCGCTCAAAGTCTGCCATGTCGAGCTTCTCCATGATTTCTATATGATTTTTTGGAGTAAATGAAAATGATTGCTTTTCTCCCCAGGTACGAATCTCGGCATTGTCCGCATCACTATCACCTTCTGGTACGGTCATGTCTGGCACGTTTGGCACTTGGAGCATCATGAGTTGCCATTCTCGAGTGATGGTTTTTACTTCTTCTTCTGCAGCTTGTACTTTTTCTTTGAGTGGTTTGAGATTTTCGATCAAGGTTGCGCGCGTTGCCTGATCGGCCGCTTTAGGAATCTCGTCCGATAGCGTATTTTGCTCAGTGCGGAGCGCCTCAAAGTTTTTCTGAGCCGCTGCGCGCTTTTCCTCGAGCGCGAGAAGTGCGGCTACGTCAAAGGCGATGTGCTTTTTACGCGCAGCTTCTTTGATGAGGTCGGGGTTTTCCTTGATAAATTTGATATCCAACATACCGCTCACTATACCTCATTTTGGAGATATGTTGAAGTGTTTATCTTTTCTTTATCTGACATATATATACTCTCAACCATGGACGAATTCGCCATACACGACATACATACGACCGAGCAGTTTCCGCAACTTGCACATATTCCCGACCCGCCGCGCATACTACACATGCGCGGATCTCTCGATCGCACTATCGGAACCAAGTTTGTGACAGTGGTCGGTAGTCGCAACTATACAAGTTATGGCAAACATGTGTGTGAGTCGTTGATCAAAGGTCTTGCAGGATACCCTATCACGATTGTGTCGGGTCTTGCGCTCGGTATTGATTCTATTGCTCATCGCGCAGCACTTGATGCAGGACTACCTACGATCGCATTTCCTGGATCAGGTCTTGACTGGCACGTCCTCTACCCTGCGTCACACCGAGGACTTGCCGAAGAAATACTCGAGGCAGGTGGCGCACTCTTTTCAGAATTTCCTCACAACACAGTCGGTGCATACTGGACATTTCCACGACGCAACAGGCTCGAGGCAGGTATTGCCGACATCGTGATCGTGATCGAAGCCGAAGAAAAATCTGGTACCCTCATCACCGCACGCCTCGGCACCGAGTACAACAAAACAGTCGGCGCAGTGCCCGGCCCCATCACGTCTACTTCGTCCGCTGGTGCCAACTGGCTATTACGCATGGGTGCAACACCTATTACGTCTGCAGACGATATTCTACAAGAACTTGGATTAACACCTCATGCAACTAGTGATCTATCAGCATATTTATCACTCACACCACAAGAAAGCTGTGTTATCCAAGCACTCTCCGAACCTAAAACCAAAGACGACCTCATGCAAGAGCTCGAGATCAGTCCACAAGATGCAAATATTATTTTCTCAACACTTGAAATCAAAGGAGTTATTCGAGAAACGCTCGGACTAATCGAACGTATTATCTAAGCAGAAGTTTGCGTAAAGATGACGCACGTGTTATTACTGCTCTATTATATATGAAGCTCCTCATTGTTGAATCCCCTTCCAAAGCAAAGACGATCGAGAAATATCTCGACGGCGCATATACCGTGCGTGCATCAGTAGGGCACATTCGCGATCTGCCGAAGTCGAACAAAAAAGCGATCGACATCGAAGCGGGATTTGTACCGCATTATGAGATTAGTAAAGGAAAAGAAAAAGTAGTACACGAGCTCCAAACCCTTGCAGAAAAAGCAACTGACATCGTACTGGCGACAGACCCTGATCGTGAAGGAGAAGCAATCGCATGGCATATCTATGAACTTCTCCGATCTGACAAAAAAGTGAAATCTCCAATCTCACGCGTGACATTCAATGAAATCACCAAAGAAGCAGTGACTGAAGCACTCACTCATCCACGCGATATTGATACCAACCTCCGCAAGGCTCAAGAAGCACGTCGCGTCCTCGATCGACTCGTTGGCTATGATCTCTCGGGTATTATTTGGAAGAAGGTACGCTACGGTCTTTCTGCGGGCCGCGTACAATCTCCAGCACTTCGTATCCTTGTCGAACGAGAACGAGAAATTCGCGCATTTATCCCTGAAACATACTGGGTACTCTCTGGGAAATTTAAGACTGAGAAAAAAGTTGAGATCACTCTAACTTGTACTGATGAACCAAGAGATCGCAAAGAAGTCGACCGTATTTTAGATATTGGAAATAAAGAAAACTGGAAGATAAAAGAAATTAAAGAAAGTGAACAAAAGCGAAGTCCTCGTGCACCATTTACGACATCTACGCTCCAACAGGCAGCATCGTCACGACTTGGCTTTTCTCCATCACGCACCATGCAAGTCGCACAGAAACTCTACGAAGCAGGTCACATCTCGTACATGCGTACTGACTCAACAACACTTAGTGCACAAGCGGTTGCATCTATTGCTGCAATTGTCGAGAAAAAATATGGTAAAGAATACCTCGAAGTCCGTGCGTATAAGACAAAAGCAAAGAACGCACAAGAAGCACACGAAGCGATCCGTCCTACTCACGCAGAAAAACTCAGTGCAGGAAACAACGAAGAGCAAAAGAAACTCTACGCGCTCATCTGGGAGCGTACTGTCTCAAGTCAGATGGCTGATGCAAAGCTGCTCAAAACTCGTATTGTTGCAAACGTTGTTAGTGACTCTATCCCCGACTTTACTACAACAGGTAGTCAGGTGCTTTTCCCTGGATGGCTCGTCGCAGATCCTGATGCACGAGGTGAAGATATCGAACTCCCTGCGGTCAAAGAAGGTGAAAAGCTTGATCTGATCGAACTCACCGATGTAGAAAAAGCAACCGAACCACCCAACAGATACTCCGAAGCGGGATTGGTCAAAGAACTCGAAGCACGCGGCATCGGACGTCCGTCTACCTACGCAGCTATCATTCGCACAATCGAAGAACGTGGCTACATTGAGAAAGTGGGTCGTTCGCTCAAACCTACCGATACTGGTGAAGTTGTTTCAACATTTCTCGAACAAAACTTTATGCAATACATCAGTGATACATTCACTGCAGAAATGGAAAATGAACTCGACGAGATCGCCTCTGGTGATCGTGATTATGTAAAGACGCTTCGAGACTTCTACGGACCATTTCAAAAAGAAGTCAAAGAAAAGGACAAGCTCGACAAGGCAACTATCCTTGAGAAAGCAGATGACGCATTCAAATGTCCGAAATGTGGATCTGGCATGCTCGTCAAACTCGGCCGTGGCGGCAAGTTCCTCTCATGTGACCGCTACCCAGATTGCGACGGTGCGCTTATGCTCGATGGTACCGAGATCAAAGCTGACGAACCTATTGGCATCGACCCAACTACCGGACTTCCTATTTTTGTATTGATCGGTCGCTTTGGTCCGTATGT
>CAYSMH010000014.1:0-12700 GCA_964432275.1 uncultured Candidatus Saccharibacteria bacterium
TGCATTCACATACGGCAGTGTGGTCGTAATATAGAAAGGTTTGTTCATAATAGTATTACTTAACTTTTGAGAGGATTTTGCTGAAGAGTTACTGGGACAAGTTTACGTTTCTCGACATCGCTCATGTACTCAAGGATGAACACTGCAACCGGCATAGCCACAAGCGCTCCCCAGAACCCTGCAAGTGTAATACCGACCAAAAATGCGAGCAACACCACCAATGGCGGTATACCTACCACACGCTTGGCAACCAATGGTCCAAATACGTAGTTTTCAAGCTGCTGCATAATAACGTAAAAGATAAATACCTTGACCCCAAGCAGTATTCCACCATCAATGACCGCAAAGAGGATTGCTGGAACCGCAGCAAAGATTACTCCAAATGGGATAAGTTCGGCAATACCCGTGATAAGTGCAATAAGAAATGCATACTGTACCCCAAGTAACGCTAGTACAATAAACGTGATCGCCCCTACAAGCAACCCAAGTAAAAGCTGCCCCTTGAACCACAACCCGATTTTGCGCTGGGTACGACTCCAAAGATCAAGTACGTATGCTTCATTTTTCGCGGGAGTTAGGAGGCGCAAAAACGAATCGATCCCTTTTTCCTGAATCGAAAGATAAAACGACATAACCACAACGAGTATGAAGTTCAGTAGTCCACCAAACGTCGACCCGATAAATGCGGTAGCGCCCTGGGATAGTGTGGCACTCGCATTTTTGAGCGAACCAATAATATCTGATATCGATGATTTATTTGCAATAGTATCAACAAACTGTGACGCGCCTTCTATTGACTGCTGAGTAACCGATGAGTCCGGCAAGTAGTTGAACAACAGTGCAATCATATCAGAAAGCTCACGTACAATGATCGGTACAAATGCGTAAAAAATCGCAAAGATAATCATAATCGTCGCAGCAAATATCATTGGTACTGAGACCATTCGAGAAACCTTGTACCGAGCCATACCTTGGACCCCAGCTTCGACAAACGATGCTATCACAATCGAAACAAGTATAAGAAGAAGTACGTCACGAAGTAAAAACAAGACATACGTCGCAAGAACTAAGAGTATCACCTTGATAACTGAACCAGTGCTCACCTGTAGTGTAGGGGTATGAGACATACGCTCATCGTACCACCGGCGGCAGTGCTAGGCAATGCGAGAAACTATATAGTGCTCAAGTTCGTGGATGCCGATACGTTCCTGCTCCCCTGTATCACGATCACGTATCGTCACTGTATCTAAAAGTTCTGGGTTTTCTCCTAGGGTGTCAAAATCAATCACAACACACCACGGGGTACCTATTTCATCTTGACGACGATAGCGCTTGCCGATGTTACCGTTATCATCCCACGATACCGCACCGATTGATTTCTTGAGCCCTGCAAATACTTCTTGTGCTTTTGCAACAAGTTCTGGTTTATTTTTCAAAAGTGGCGAAACGCAAACCTTGATCGGAGCAATACGAGGAGGAAATGCAAGATATTCTCGTGCACCCTCACCCTCTCCATCAATCTTGAAACTCTCAGACAAGACTGCGAGCACGAGTCTATCAAGACCAAATGTTGGTTCAATACAGTGCGGTATAAATCTATCTCCACTTTCTTCGTCAAAATAGCTAAGCTCAACCCCGCTTGCTTTGCTATGTGCAGCGAGATCATAGTCGGTACGGTACGCCAGCCCAAGAAGCTCTTTCTGACCAAACAAGAAATCATATTCAGTATCTACACTTCGTTTTGAGTAGTGTGCTCGATCAGACTCAGGAACTTCTATCTTGTGAATCTTATCTTTATCAAGACCGATCGTTTCGAGAAACTTCATTTGACTATCAAACAATGCATCAAATGTGTTCATTACCGCTTTTTCATTTCGTGGATCAACAAAGTACTCAATCTCCATCTGTTCAAACTCTCGAGAACGAAATACAAAATCACGCGGTGCGATTTCATTACGAAATGCTTTACCTATCTGTGCTATACCAAATGGAAGCTTGGGATGAAACGTATCAAGAATATTTTTAAAATTTACAAACATCCCTTGTGCGGTTTCTGGTCGGAGGTATGACACTGATTCAGCATTCTCAAGTGCACCAACCGCGGTCTTGAACATCATATTAAACTGACGTGCTTCTCCCATTGTTCCAATCTTGCCACACTCTGGGCAACTATCACTCTCGAGATGATCTGCGCGAAAACGTGATTTACATTCACTACACTCTACAAGAGGATCTGAAAATCCACCCACATGTCCACTTGCCTGCCATACCTTGTGGTTCATGAGTATTGCTGCATCCATACCGTACATGTCAGTACGACTACCAACAAACTGCTTCCACCACAGTGCCTTGATATTGTTTTTGAGTGCTACCCCGAGTGGGCCATAGTCCCAGGTACCTGCCAGTCCCCCATAGATTTCAGAGCCTGCAAATATAAAGCCGCGACGTTTACAGAGACTAATAATGTGTTCCATGGATGGCGTATTCATAGGCCCTATGGTACCACACGATCGGCACCTTCGGTATAGATGGGGTCCGTATCAAACCGGGTCGTCAACGGCGGCTTTTTTGACTCAATCGTAGTCTCTGTGACCGTATCGGTGGCACTGACGATCGTTTCTCCTAGAAGTGATACGGTACTACCTACCTGACTTTTAGTAGGTTTTACCTTTACTTGAAATGATACACTTTTACTTTTTGCAGTACTTGTTGCCTTGGGTAATGGACCGATATTCCATGTCAGAACACGGGTATCCGCATTGTATGTGATTGTTTCTGTAGAAGGAACAATATTTCCTGTCCATGTAACACTTGGTGGTAGTATTGCTGACGCGGTAACTGCAGCGAGCGGATTATCAGTTGGCAGTATTGTCCATCGCAATGTATAACTAGTTTCCATATCTGCTTTTGGTGGATAAGGACCACTGTTGGTAATCGGACCAATTGAGTAGAGTGATTGCGCAGCAAACTGAATACTTGAAGCAAAGCGAACTATTTTTTGATCAATAGTATCAATCGACTGAACAATATTGCCTTGATCTGGTATGGTACCGGTGAGCGAAAGCCCGAGTGTCACATCACTATTTGTTGCACCTAGAGGTTTGAATGAAAATGGTAATTCACCTTTTACGCCTGGACCGAGAAACGCGAGTGATGTATTAGAATCACTGTTCCAAATAATACTATCGGTTACATCATCATAATAGCTATTAGGCGCGCTTATAGACGACGGATCAATAGGTGCTCCACCTAGTTGGAGAGTGAACGTTGGTTTGGTAATAGTAAATGCTGAGTTATTTACCCACGAAACAACACCATTAATAGTATCTCCAATTCGTAAGGCGATTATATCATCACCTTGTTGTTGCACGGTGATCGTACCTGCAAGAAACGGCTCAATCACACGCAGTGTTGCGAGTGCTGAGTTATACGCAACTGCTATCTTACTACTAGACTCATCTTCGGGTGTCCCTATATATATACGAAACGCTTTTTCATCAAGCACCTCCCCAATAATTTTACCAGTGACCGTAATAGTACGTTCATCACCTTTTTCTAAATCCCCCAAATTCCATACATTAGTACCAGAGACTGGTTCTTGATTTGTAGACTGAAATACAAATCCATTAGGATATTCTATACGCGCAATCACATTGGGTAATAGTTTATCTCCAGAAAATGTATTGCGAATCGTAAGAGTAAATGGCTGCCCCGATACTACGCCGGTTGGTGCATCTACTGTAAGCCCTACCGGACTAGAGCTCACCATAACCGAAAACGTACTTTCCTTTTCAAAACTTGCACTTGAACCTGCAAGCTTATATGAAAGTGTCGCGGTCAGTGTACGACTAATACCTTGCTCACCATAGAGTATGACAGTGAACTCCTCACTCTTGGTCTTGCCTGAACCGATTGTCCCCATTGGCCGTTCGATACGTACAACATCCGTCCCTGTCTCATCGGTTGCCCCTTTGGGATAATAGAGTGTGAGTGTCGCATCGACGAGATCAGCAGCGTTTTTGTTGGCAATCTCAACTTGAATCGGAAGCTCTTCACCACCAGCAACAAATGAATTACCCAAAATCATCACGTCTACATTCTTGCTCGAAAGCGTGAGGGCACCTCTATAGAGAGAAAACAGTGCTACTCCTAGTGCTGCCAAGAAAAAAAGGAGTGCTCCCACGAAAAAGCGCTTGTACCCGCGAGCGGTTCGATGATGAACTACTTTTTCTTCGGGAAGCTCTGTTTCTCCCCACGTCGATTGTGCAGATGTTTTGATTGGATGCAAAATACCGTACTTGCGCTTAGGTGCATTGTCAGGGTCACGCGTATAGAGACGCTTTTGCAGCTCTGCAATGTGATCTATTTCTTCCATGTATCTAGTATACCAAGACTTTGAGATTTATTTTTACAAATGTGTTTCTTTGATTGTTTCGTTTACTGTTGCGATCAGTGCCTTGGTATCTGTATCAGTCATAGTACGCACCGCGTCTGCAAACGGCGTCTCTATTTCCCCATCGATATAGCCTAAGTGCACGAGTGTCCGCCAGATCGCGAGCGCATCATATGCTTTGGGGTCTACCCCATCTTCGATCACCACGTTTGCAACCTCTTCAATATGTGCAAACAGTGCAGGATGTTCTCCTTCATCAATCAGAAATCTACTAAGCGTTGCAAGTGTACGCACATATGGTCGAGCAAGTGGACTTGTGGTCGAGCTGATCGGGTTGAACAAAAGTGTTGCAGATACGAGCCGCCACACCTCTCTCCCTTTCACCAGATCCACATCGACAAATGCGTAGTCTACAAGCTGCCCTCGCAACTTCGCACTGCTTTTGCGCACTCCTGTGGCCACTGCTCGTACAAGCCCGAAGTCCTCGGTAAACAACCAAAAGGTTTTGTCATATTCCCCCCTCGGCTCACTTCGGAGAATAACTGCGCGGGTGTGATGGATGGTGTGCATGTAACTCTATTGTACACTCTTGACTTTTGATTTTTGATAAGTAGAGTAAAGAAAACTTACTACTATGACAATACTCGTACAGTACCCCATCCCGCTTGTGGTAAATAAAAAACTCGAGAGTGTACGTGAATTTCTAAAAAACTGTACACATGCCACCACTATTCCTAATATAAAAAAACAGGATAAATCGGTTCGATTTCTTTTAAACAGAGACATTGAAAGAATTATTGTTGAAATTCGAATTCCACAAGGGACTCAAATTGTTCGGGGCGGAGTTAAAAAGGTGGGCGACGCTATTATTTCATATATCGATCAAAAACTCCGTGATCGATATGGCACGCACACCAAACAAATCCATGTTTATTTTACCTTTTTTTAGCAGCCTTTTTTTGGCTGCTCTTTATTTTATTATTTCTTCTAATAATTCAGGAAATTCATCATATCCATCTTCTGATGTGAAATGTCCGGCATCCGTAAATTGTATAACTTTGATATCTTTAATCGTTTCTTTTATCTTTGCGACACTCTTGAGTATTCCCTCTTCATCATCTATAGAATACAAAAGTGTAATGCCGTCAGTTTTTACGACGAGGTGGGTATCAATCGTAAATTCTGAAAATCCTACCTCCACTGGATGATTGACAGTTATAGATGGCGCAACGAGTAGTACCTTGCCTACTTTTACATCGTGATCACTGAGCCAATGCAGTAGAAATGCACCACCGCGACTATGCCCGACAAGTACGGTCTCGGTATCGAGAGTCAATTCTTCAAATACCTTTTTCCATGCTTCGTAGTTTGGCTCATATGGCACAGGCATCGCGGGGGCCTCGACAGAGTACCCTGTTGCTTCCAATTCCCTCTTGAGCCACGGCAACCAATGCGCATCCACTGGCTTGGGCTTCGTCGGATCAAAATATTCATCCTTGTCTGGTCGACCGTGAATGATGAAAACCTTTTTCATATTAACCAA
Organism: uncultured Candidatus Saccharibacteria bacterium; assembly: GCA_964432275.1. GTDB lineage: Bacteria > Patescibacteriota > Minisyncoccia > Phycocordibacterales > UBA9973 > UBA4124. The sequence continues at coordinate 5,937 of CAYSMH010000014.1, forward strand.
TTATTACATCTTCCCCGCTCACGACAACTTCCTTTGCACCCACTATCTTCTTCAAATCTTCTCCAAATGTATTCATGATTTCTTGATACTTCGATGGAAGTGTGAGCGCGATCACATCTTGCGGCATGAGTCCTTTTTCTTTGCGCATGTCTTGGATAGCACGGACGAGTTCGCGGTAGTCGCCTTCGAGTTTGAGTTCGGGGGTAATGTTTGTATCAAGCAAGGTTTCAGAACCGGATACAACAGCCTTTACATTGAGCTCTTCCATAACAAGCGTATTGTACTCATCTCCAAGATTCCATTCTTTTGCGGTAAGTGCTGCAAGTGGTTGTCGCACGGGGATATTGAGTTTTTTACGAAGCGCATTACCTTCGGTACAAATATCTCGTACTTGTTGCATATGTTCAATAACATCAGCTTGTGAAGCATCTATTTCTTTAACTTTTGGCCACACACTCAAGTGCACGCTCTCTTCGTCATTCTCGGTCTTCAATTTCTGCCACATATCTTCGGCAGTAAATGGTGCAAATGGTGCAAGGAGTTGTGTGGTAGTTTTCAGTACCATGTAGAGCGTGCGCTTGGCATCAGCATCGCCATCCTTTAGACGGTCACGTGAACGACGTAGGTACCATGTCGAAAGGTCGTCACAGAAGTCTCTGAACGCACGAGTAGGAGTAAAGAGATCGTACGCATCAAGGCCACTAGTTATAGCCTCAGTGAGCTGGTTGAGTCGAGCCATGATCCATTCATCAAGCACATTGGTACTTTTGCTATATTCTCCTTCAAGGTTTTTGTCTCGATAGAGTTCGTAGAACGAGTAGACATTACCAAGAAGATTGAACACTTTGTTGTTGATCTCGGCGACAGACTTTTCATCATAGTTCTTGCTCTCACCTGGTGCATTGACGCTATACATCCAGAAACGTACCGCATCCACGCCAAACTTATCCATTTGTTCAAATGGTTCGACAATGTTGCCGATAGACTTCGACATTTTTTTGCCATCTTTATCGAGCAAGTGTCCGAGACAGATCACGTTTTTGTACGGGGTGCCGCGATCCATGAGTACTCCGACTGCAAGCAGTGTGTAAAACCATCCACGGGTCTGATCGATCGCTTCTGAAATGAAGTCGGCTGGATATGATCGGGGTTCATCTTGGGCAAACGGCATGGAGCCTGAGTCAAACCAGACATCCACCACTTCTTTGACACGACGAAATTCTTTGCCATCTTTTTCAAGTACAACATCATCAATGTACGGTCGGTGCAGATCGAGCTCGTAGTCGTCGTTGTGTGGGAGTGGTGCAAAGTCGACATGACGAATCTCAGCATTTGTGAAGTTGGTATACCCACGAGTTGTTTCAAACAGCGTTGTAAAATCAACACCATGTGCCACAAGTTCAAGTGCTCGCGCAACACCACCGTGAGTAACAATCATGATTTTCTTGCCGGCGTATTTCTGTTCAATATCGTACAAGAACGCACCTGCACGCTTGATCACGTCTATATATGACTCTCCATCTACATCTTTGTAGCGATACCGATCTGTGCTTGAGTTACGGACCGCAAAAAATGCTTCGATTGGCTCACCATCATGTCGTGCTCCTACATTCCATTCTCGGATTCGATCATCGGTCTGTATCTCTATGTTCCATTTTTTTGCTTGCGCAAAAAGTCGCGCAGTCTCCTGGGTGCGAGTAAATGGCGACGCAATGATAACATCAACATCAGTATTAAACTCTCGAGCAGCATCCTCGATTTGGGTGTGCCCAAGCTCGGTCAATGGGTCAGGCTTAGAAATATCGCAGTTCCATGTAAGTGCAACATTGTGATCTGTCTGCCCATGTCGCATGACATGGTATTCATTACCAGATTTCTTTGCATACTTTTTAAGTGTTGTAACACTACCTACAACGATGCGCTCCCCGTCCTCACTAATCCAGATCGGCAGTGGTGTCCCCCAGTATCGCTCACGAGAGATCGCCCAATCTTTGACTTCTCGCAGCCATTCGCCAAATCGTCCTTGCTGGATATGATCTGGTTCCCAGTTGATAGTGTTGTTTGCATTGATCAAGTCCTCACGCAGTTCTGACATGCGGATATACCAACTATCTCGTGCGTAGTATATAAGTGGTGTCTTGCATCGCCAGCAATGTGGATATGAGTGTTCGTATTTTTCTTTTTTGAAAAGAAGTCCACGGTGCGCGAGATCTTTGATGATGTCTACTGCGACTTCTTCATCCTTCACAAATCGTCCAGTAAGAAAATCAATAGTTACAATAAACTTTCCATCTTCACCGACTGTGTGTACCTTGGGCAGGTTTGCTTTTGTTGCAAGCGCAAAGTCATCCGCTCCATACATTGGTGCGATGTGTACGATACCGGTACCATCGGTCGTCGTGACAAAGTCTGCTGCGTACACTTTGTATGAGTTCTCAGACTTGAGTGCAGGTACATCATATAGTGGTATATATTCCATTCCCACCATCTCGCTTCCTTTGTGTTCTGCCAATATTTCGATATGTTCTCCAAGTAGCGCGAGTCGCTCTTTTGCAACGACCAATACTTCTTCTCCTACTTTTGCTTCGACATAGTCAATACCAGCTCCGACTGCAAGTGCGACGTTGCCTGGGAGTGTCCACGGTGTTGTTGTCCATGCGACAAAGTATGCGTTTTCAAATCCTTTGATCGCAAACTTCGCATACACCGTGAGATCTTTCACATCCATGTAGCCTTGTGCAAGCTCATGACTTGCAAGTGTCGTACCACAGCGCGCACACCATGGGAGCACACGATAGTCTTTGTACAGCAGTCCTTGGTCGTTGACCTTGCCAATGATCCCCCAGAGTCGCTCCATATATGAAGCGTTGAATGTATAGTACGCACTCCCTTTGTCGACCCAGTACCCCATGCGATCCGTGAATGTCTCCCAGTCTTTGATATAGGTAAATACCGAATCCTTGCAGGCTTTGTTGAACGCTGCGATGCCGTAGGTCTCGATATCTTTTTTGTTCGTAAGTCCGAGCGCCTTTTCGATCTGGAGTTCGACCGGGAGGCCGTGTGTGTCCCAACCAGCACGACGTGGTACATAGAAACCTTGCATGGTTTTGTAGCGTGGGATCACGTCCTTGAATGCTCGTGCTTCGAGGTGGTGCAGTGCAGGCTTGGCGTTGGCAGTTGGTGGTCCTTCGAAAAAGACGAACTCCTTTTCACCCTTATTTTTCGCAACAGTCTTTTCAAATATCCCCTTCTCTTTCCAAAACGCCAAAACAGCTTCTTCACGAAGCGCCGCACTACTTTTTTCTATTGATTTGGTTGTATCTGTTTTTTCCATATATAAAAATAAAAAATTCGTCTTCAGAAAACGATCAATTGATCATTTCCCAAGGACGAATTTCTCGTGGTACCACCTCGGTTACTTCTCATTACTGCTATGTCGGGCATACCCGTTGGGATTTACTCTCTTTGTGATTTCTCCCCAAAGCTCAGGAGTGATAGCTCCGTCATTGCTTGTAACCTCATACTAGCACATCCATCCGTCTTTTCAACGCCTATATGTGTGGGTTCTCCGCAGTCAATGCCGCACGATCTGCTTCTACCATCTTGATCACCTTTTCGATGAGACGTTTTGGGTCTTCGTCAAAGATTACCTTGTCTGCAGGGCGATTGCCTTTTGCAATCATGTCCTTGATCTGCTCTGCCATTGTCCATGGGCCTTCGAGTACACCAAGTGGTTTACCGTCTTCAAATGCAATCGTAAATTCATGGATCGTACCGATGCGTCCACAACCGATAATGATCGCGTCGCAACTGCGTGTAAACAAAAGATCTCGGCCTGGGAATCCAAAGCCGGTGTAAATGATGAGGTCCATATAATCGAGCGGCAGTCGATAGCCTTCGACATGATCGCGTTCACTAACCGCTGGCGAGAGTCCGATGGACACACCACGCTCCTCTTTGGCGCCCATACATGCCCACAATGGAAAACCGGTAGTTGCGCCAGTAATAAGAATACCTCCTTGTCTAACAACTTCACGACCAAGCTCTTTAGCTTTGTCGAGCGCATTGAGACCACAGTGCCCTGTTTCTGCGGCACCACTGACACCTATTTTGATCTTGAGATGTGCATGCTTGTCATCGTTACCAATCGGGCCGTTGTAGCAGATATATTTATTTGTAGGAGCAGTTTGTTCTGACATAGATTAAATTATTCGCAATCCAATTGTACCACGTCACCTTCTTGCGGTGCGTATGCATTAACCCCGAGATAGTCGCGCAGTCGTTGCGTGAGGTAGAGTGAACTCTTGGGCTCTCCCATCGCCACATACACTGCCTTGAGCGTGTCAGCAGTCGACTCGACAAACTCGATAAGGTGATCAGAGTCTTTGTGTCCTGAGTATCCATCAATAAACACCACATGCGCGTTTACAGGAATCGTGCGACCGTTGATATGTACTTCTTTGGCACCATCTTGGATCGCGCGACCCATAGTACCGAGCGATTGATATCCGGTGAGCAAGAGTGTGTTGTTCGCACTCGGCAAGTAGTTGGCTTCGTGATGGAGCACTCGACCACCATTACTCATACCACTGCCCGCAATCACAATTTTGGGATTGGTTGAGTGAAGTATTTCTTTGGATTCTTCGGTCAGTAGTGTGGACTTCAGTCCAGGAAATGCAAAGATATCATTTCCCTCTCCGACAAGCTTGCGCGCGAAGTCGTTGAAGTATCGCGCGTACTTGCCATAAATAGTGGTGAGCTTGATACCAAGCGGGCTATCGAAAAATATCGGCATCTTGGGCACACGATCATGCTCGACGAGTTGGTCGATCTCAAAGAGGAGCTCTTGGGAGCGCTCGAGTGAAAATGTAGGAATCACTAGTGTCCCTTTCTTTTTATAGTTATCCTCAATAGTTGCCTCAAGTCTCTCTCGTCGGACTGCACGCTCAGTATGATTGCGATCACCATAAACACTCTCCATGAGTAAGTAGTCGACATTCTTGAGCGTTTCGGTATCACGCAAGAGTGGTGATGGCGAGTTGCCGAGGTCTCCAGTGAACACAATTTTCTTATTGTTGTAGATGAGCTCAAGCATTCCAGAGCCGAGTACGTGCCCTGCATCACGATAGCGAAATACAAATGGTCCCACTGCAAGGTCTTGGTGGTAGTCGATTGTCTTCCACATCCCTTGTACCTTTTTCAAGATGTCGGGACTATACATTTTCTTGAGGAGCTCATTGTCGCTGTGACCGAGAATATTTGCGGTATCCTCAAGCATTAGTTCAGCAATATCTTTGGTTGGAATAGTTGAATAAATTTCTCCTTGAAATCCATCGTAGACAAGCTTGGGAATACGACCAATGTGGTCGATATGTGCATGTGTAATAAAAAGAATATCAGCAGTTGTGACATCGTACGCAAATGGCTCCCAGTTTTTATCATCGGCCATTTTCGTCCCCTGTTCGAGTCCGCAATCAATAAGGAATTTCTTGCCCTCTCCTTCGAGGACAAAGTTGGCACCAGTAACCGATCCTGTGCCGCCTGCAAATGTAAGTTTCAATACGTGAGACATTATGTTCTATTGTATCGTTTCTTGGTCCAAATAACAAAAAGTGCACCCAAACTTCCGCCGATCATATCGCAAATCAAATCAGAAACTGAGTCAGGGATACTTGCAAGTTGCACCCCGCGCACATAGTACTGCACAACATACTCATAATATTCCCATGCAAGCCCTACAATAAACACCATGAGCGCGATGACAATAAAAAGCTCTCGAAAAGGAAGTGACTCGATTTGTTTGAATGTGATCATCGAACATACGAATGCAACAAACACACCTCCGATCGTATGCATGAGCATATCGAACCACCAGATAGACACGTACCAATAAAATACGTGTGCGAGCGTATTGATCAAAAATATTCCGATCCCTACAAGTGCCGCATATCCGACCAGTTTCTTGTACATATCCTCTAGTATCTCACACAACTGCAGAAAATCCCCTCACCAGGAATCCAGTGAGGGGCGCTTCTTACGGCTATTTAGAAAATAGTACCATAGCTAAAAGCCAGGTGGGACACGCGGGATGCAACAACACCTCATCATACAATAAATCGAATGACATGGTCTCGAGGCACCCACAACGGTTTCCCAAAAAGATCTGTTCTAGGTACTATTTTTAAATAGCCGTACTTTCATTATAGTATCCCTACCCTAGTGCACAAGATAGACAGTGGATAAGTGTGTTGTTGAGTTACCTCACAAGTACACAACAATGTACGATTACATCAAGTCGTCAGAAAATACGAACTTCGTATCTACTTTGTCGTAGTCAACAATCTCACTCTCATCAAAAAACCGTTTAATCTCTGCGGCGCCATTTTCTACTGAGTCTGATGCGTGTACCACATTACTCTGCATTGAGAGTGCAAAGTCTCCACGAATAGTACCGCCAAGTGCTTCATATCCTTTGGTAGGACCAACGATAGTTCGGATCGCGTCAACTGCCTTAAGCCCTGCTACTGCCATCACAATCACAGGACTCGACATCATAAATCGTTCAATACGTGGGTAGAATGGTTTGTCTGCCACATGTGCGTAGTGCTCCTTGAGCAGCGTGTCTTTGAGATGCATCATTTTCATCCCGATGATCTTGAGACCTTTGCGTTCAAAGCGTGTAATAATCTCTCCGACAAGTGAGCGCTGTACCGCATCTGGCTTAATGATAATAAGGGATCGTTCTTCTGTTTCGTGAATCATAC
>CAYSMH010000015.1:0-11766 GCA_964432275.1 uncultured Candidatus Saccharibacteria bacterium
TTTACCAACAAAGCCGCAAAGGAGATGCGTGAACGCGTCGCGCATATGATAAAGAACCTCCCACTCATAGAACCTGGGCAAGTGCCATTTATTAGTACCTTTCACAGTCTAGGAGTATTTTTACTTCGCAAGTTTGGAGCATACGATGGCACCGTACCTCGATTTACAATCCTTGATGACTCTGACACAACAGTACTAATCAAGGAAGCGCTCGCAAGCTTTGGAATCGATCCCAAAACTACCGATCCACGCGCGATCAAAAACATTATTAGTCGAAGCGCTAATGCATTTGCCACACCGGAAGATCTCGAAGGTTCCGCAAATCCATCACATCGCATCGCTGGTCGAGTTTGGAAAGTATATCGAGCACTCAAAAAGGAGCAAAAAGCGCTTGACTTTGATGATTTGCTCACCCAAACAGTCGACCTCCTTGAGAAACACCAAAACGCACGCACCTGGTGTCACACTCAGTGGTCACATATTCACATTGACGAATATCAAGATACCAATGAAGTACAGTACCGCATCGCAAAAGCGCTTGCAGCTCACACAAAAAATATATGTGTAGTAGGTGACTCGGACCAAAGTATCTACTCATGGCGAGGTGCAAATATCAAAAATATATTAGAGTTTGAACATGACTACCGTGAAGCAACTGTGGTGGTACTCGAAGAAAATTACCGTTCAACCAAACATGTGCTTGCTGCTGCAAACGAAGTAATCAATAAGAACAATTATCGGACGCCAAAAAACTTGTTTACCAGCAACAGTGAAGGGGAGCTCCTCTCTATGTACACTGCATATGACGAAGTGGATGAGGCAAACTTTGTCGTCGAACGATGCGTCGAACATATCGACTCAGGTGTTGCACCAAGCGATATAGCGGTACTGTTTCGCACAAATGCACAATCTCGTGCGCTCGAAGAGGCATTTTTATCATATTCAATACCGTATCAAGTGCTTGGGGTGCGATTCTTTGAGCGACGCGAAATCAAAGATGTATTGTCATATATACGTGCAGCACTTAACCCTGATTCACTCATAGATATCAAACGTATCATCAACGTACCCGCACGCGGCATCGGTAAGGTGACTGTTGCAAAACTCTTTGCAAAAGAAGAACTTGTCGGGAAAGCAAAGCTTGGTGTTGATAACTTTTTCAATATTCTAAAAAATATTCGTGAGTATATGGATACACACACGGTCGCTGAAACGATCAAGTACATTATCGATGCCAGTGGTATGAGTAGCGCATACAAAGAAGATATGGAAGGGGAAGAGCGCCTGCAAAACCTTGGCGAGCTCGTCACACTCGCTACCCGGTATGATATGCTCGGCACTGAAGCAGGTATCGAAAAACTCGTCGAAGAAGCAACACTCATGAGCGACCAAGACAACATGCAAGAAGCACAAGGCGTCAAACTTATGACGGTACACGCCGCAAAAGGGCTCGAGTTTGCCGTAGTGTTTGTTGTAGGACTCGAACAAGGTCTGTTCCCAAGTGAACGAGACAAGCATGCCACAGGTGCTGATGCCGAAGAAGAACGCCGACTCATGTACGTAGCCATCACGCGTGCTCGACACAAGCTCTACCTCACCTACGCAAGTATGCGCACTATATATGGTATGCGCGATGTGCGTATGCCCAGTGTGTTCCTTCTCGACATTCCTGAAGAAATCATTACACGAGAAACGCGAGCGGGAGAAGTCGGCTTTGGGACGGTGTTTATATAAATACTGTATAGTACTGTCATGCGTGCCAAAAAACATCTCGGACAACATTTTCTCACTTCCACGAGAGCACTCTCTGATATGGTCGATGCGGGAGACATCCATGCCGACGACATTGTGCTTGAGATCGGACCAGGTAAGGGTGTACTCACCGAACGACTCATCACGCTTGCAAAAAAAGTCATCGCACTCGAGAAAGATCGCGAACTTATCCCACTACTCTCAGAAACATTTGCCCAAGCAATCATAGAAGGTCGCCTCGATATCGTCGAGCAAGACGTGCTGGACTTTGATCCAGAAATACTTCGTTTGTATAAAAAACCGTACAAACTCATTGCCAACATTCCATACTACATCACTGGTGCAATCATCGAAAAGTTTCTCAGTACGACACATCAACCAGAGCGCATGGTGCTCCTCGTGCAGCGCGAAGTAGCAGAGCGCATCGTCGCACGAGATGGCAACGAAAGCGTGCTCTCTATCGCAGTGAAAGCATACGGGGTACCGCGTATCGTATCACGCGTACCGCGAGGCGCATTTGTCCCAGCTCCGACAGTAGAGTCGGCAATACTATCTATAGAACATATTTCAAGAGATTTCTTTGTACATACCGATGAAGCAACATTTTTTGCGGTACTCAAGGCTGTATTTGGAGGCAAACGAAAACAACTTATCAAAACACTCGCGGAACATCTCGGAGATCGAAAAATAGCACTTGCACTCCTTACTCAAGTCGATATTGCTCCAACTACCCGACCTCAAGATATGACACTCACTATGTGGCAACACCTTACTCAAGCAATCACAAAATACAAAACCGGTGTACAATAAGTGTATGCAGAAACATAAAGCAATTGTTATTTTGGTAGCACTTATCACTACTATTGTGCCTCTATTTTCTCAGGCTGCGGGTTTTACAAATCCGTTCGGCGGAAGAGTTCTCAGTACTACTATACCTTCAGTGACTTGCTTTGGTACCGGTACTGGACCCGTTGTACTTGCAAGCAACCTCGCAGCGCTTGGTAGCGCTGTTCAAGGAGGTACTCCAAGTTCAGTGTTTTCTGGTATTTATGGAGCGGTACCGCTTTACACAACCAGTACAACGAAGGTTCCCAAGGCTGGACAATGGATTCTCGGAAGGCATGAACTTATTCCAAACCTAAGCACATGCACAATAGGGAACGTACCATTTCCTGTTAAAAAAACTACAAATTACGGTGTTTCTGGAGGAAGTGGCTTTAATTCATTTGGGAGATAACGTACATGTCTAGACCTAGTAAACAGTTTATTATTCGAGGAAGTGTTGCAACTGCAATCGTTGCGGTTATATTGATTGCTCAGACAGCCTGGTTTCAAAAGATATTTCACAAAAAGGAATCTACACCTTCACAAGAAACACTTCTTACGGTAGGAGATATCGTAACCAAAGACTCAAACGGAAACAGCATCCCGGATTGGGAAGAAAAACTATGGGGACTAGATCCAACTGTCCTGTATACAAACGGGATACCCAATAGTCAGATCATAGAAAACAAAAAACAAGCACTAGGAGTAACCGACTCTACCAATCAAGGGCCTATGAATGAGACAGATCGACTCTCTCGAGAACTCTTTACTCTTGCAACAGCACTTGGACAATCTGAAGAAGTAGACAGCGCAACACTTGAACAAATTGCTGCGGCATTTGGTTCTTCTATAGATACCGACCGTATTGAAAATACCTATTCACTCAAAGATGTTCAAACAATCAAAACAACAAGTCAGTCACTAACTACCTATACAACAACTCTCAAAAAAATACTTGCTCGATATGATAAAAACCAAGCCGACATTGATGTTGTCGTACAGGCATTAGAAACTGGTGATGAAACAAATCTACCACAACTTGCAACAACGACTACAACCTACCGTGCGCTTGCAAAAGAACTCTCAGCACTCCCAACCCCTATAGGACTAGCCGGATATCATTTAGATATTCTCAACGCACTAGCGGGGATCGCTGATTCATTTACCTATATACAAGAACTACCCGAAAATGGCGTAGGGGCACTTATTGGTATTGCAAGCTACCGAGAATACTCTACTAAACTTGATACTGCAGTACTCAATATGGGGCAATATTTATCTGACTACGGTATACTATCGTCATAGTATGATGCGCCAAATCCTTTTTGCTACACTTATTACTTTTTTTACAATTCCCTCAATTGTAGGTGCGCAGACATTTACCCCTAGTTTTCCAAGCAGCGGAGGTAGTGGGAGCAGCTTTCAAGGGTTGACCTTTAGTGGGGTAGGAGGTGCGGTATTAAACTGTACTGGTATTGGGGGAAGTATATCCGGATTTGCATCAAGTTTATTTGGAGGAGGGACCAGTGGAGGAACAATCGGCCAAACAGCTCAATTTGCAGCTGGTGGTGGCAGTCAGGAGGTTCCTACCAAAGACCAAAAAGCACTCGATGAACAAAAAAAGCAGGCAAAGAAAGAAAATTGTCTTGATGGTATTTCATATGCGCTTGCAAAAAATATTTTGCAGCAAGTTTCAACCAAAACGCTAAGTTGGGTAAATACTGGATTTGATGGAAATCCGCTCTATGTCAGAGACATAGATTCATATCTGAAATCAATCAAAGACCAGAAGCTTGAAAGCTTTCTCAAACAAGTACCGGCATCAAATCCTATTTTTGGTAATGCAATTCGCTCCACGATTACCCAACAAGTCACTGGATACACCGATGGTCGAATTGGTCAGATCATGAACACTCCTGAAGGAAAAGCATACCAAGCATTTCAAGAAGATTTTACCCAAGGTGGGTGGAGTGCGCTTTTAAATCCAAACAATAACCCGATTGGTACGTATTTCAGTGCAGCAGATCGAATCAACGCTGTTATTGAAAATGCACAAAATAATGTCCGCAGTGAACTTGAGCAAGGTGACGGATTCCTCACTATGAAAAAATGTGTTGAATGGGGTGTACAAACCAGTGGTGCAGGAACAACCTCAGATGGTACCCCGCTTGACGAAATACCAGCAGAGCTTGTCACAACCTCTATCCCTTCATCTGCATCTTCTGGTAAAAAATGTCTTCGCTATGAAAACGTAACTCCGGGATCCATTATTGCACAGCAGACAGCGTATATTACAAACTCTGCAGTACGCCAACTCGAACAAGCAGACAAAATCAATGAAGTTCTTGGCTCATTTTTTGATCAATTACTTAATAAGTTATTTGCAAACGGCTTAGGAACACTCGGTAAGCAACGAGGTGTTGGGGCAGGTACAGGCATGGGCTCAAACGTTGTATTGGGAACAAACGGCCAACCACTTGAAAGTTTTGCAAATACAAGCGGGCTACTAAGCTATGACCCTGGAGCAGGAGGATTTAGTGGAGATTTTGATATTAGCCGCCCTCAACAATTGCGCGCAATAATTAAAACCCAGCTCGACTATATCAATCGAGCAAAAGACGCGCAGGTACTTATGGATCGCATAGTACCTACACTGGGTGCACTTGATTACTGTCTTCCTGGCCCCAACCCTACTTGGCAAAGCGGGCTTTCTGACAACCTTCAGGCGATTATAGGGTCACTTTCTCAACCACCAGCAGATGGTCCGAGCGCTTTCCAAGGATTTCTCAATAGTATCCCTATCATTGGAGGGCTTTTTGGAGGAGGGAACAACACTCCACCACCTGTTTTAGCAGGGCAACCAGTACTCTACGACAAAGTAACTGATACACAACGCAAAATCAGCCCTCAAACCTATTTACTAGGTGCTGGAGTAGTTATGTTTGGTGGAGGAAATGTAAGTCAGATCCCAACCTATATCGAAAACTCTCTCAATGCACTCGTGGCAGATTATACAAATGCAGGATTTGACCCAGAAACTCTTGGAAATGCCTATGCAGCTCTAGAGAGTACCCCGTTTACCCAAGCTGACGCACGTGCATTTGCAAAAACTGCATACAAAGAAGCAGGAAAACTAGTGTCATACAATAGAAATATTGTAGGGTATGGGGCACAGTACAATCAAACCATTTCTGATACCGAAGATGCGGTTACTCAACTACAAGCTATTTATACAGAAATAAATAGAATAGTAAGCGGCGCAAAAACTAGATACATAGCAGAACAAGCAGCTGCGGGTACTCCTATCAACGCTGCTTGTATCAACCAAGCATATATTATAGACACTACACCGATTACGCCTGTGAGTCGGGTTGAGTCAGATGCTCCCAACTTTTATATTCTTCACTCAATTGATTCGAGCGATTATTTCTATAGTCGTCTATAATACTCTTATGCGTCGTTTCATCACTATCAGTATCATATTAGTCACCATTGCGGCAATTATCCTTGTTACTATGTGGCTTATTGCTCGCAACAATACACAGTCGACCACTTCTCCTTCGCTTACGTTTAGAGAATTTCTCACCGGAACATCTAGTCGAGGAAATTCACAAGGGGATACCTCAAATGGCCTCTCATCTGAATTTGATACGCCACAATCACCTTCAACACCAACTCAAGATCCTACCGGATCTCTAACCCCAACAAACAACCCTTCGTTAAACGGCTCATTATCAGCACCTGGAACTCAAGTTAGTACGTTTACCACTGATACTTATACACCCAACCTCCAGGGAACTAGTGGAGGTACCGGAAGTAACTCAGTACCTACGCCTTCGTCAGGGGGAGGTACTGGCACACCAACTACAACAACGCCACCTTCTGGACCAACTACTTCTTCTCCAAACGGATCAACCAACACCGGGATCCCTGTATACGTCCCACCCACATCTACCGTATCAACAACAACGCCTACACCTGGAACATCGACACCTACAAACCCATCCTCTGTACCTCAGTGCAGTGAAGCAGATGTAACCATCACTTTTACCCCAAGTGAACTTGCTGAACTTAAAAGCTTAGAACGACGTTTTTATACCATTGCAGAATCTATTCGCACCGACGAAGACCTTGCCCGAGAGGTAACAAACCACGATACGTTCTTGATCAAAGAACAGCAAACGCTTGAGCTACTCAATTACTGCAAACAAAAAACTCCACTTTTAGCAAACCCTCTATACCAACGACGAGTACCTACACCATTTTGGTACGAAACGGGAACGGTGGGCGGATTTATAGTAGATGGACACAACGATACCCTTCCAATCAATAACTTCAATAGTTTCACGTATGGTAAGCGTCGTTTAGAGTATTCTCTACGACTTAATCTGTGGTAAACGCAAACACTGACGTGGTACACTACGTTCGTGACTTCACGCTCTATCGCACGTTGGTATAGACGAGTATCTACTCATAGTCGTCATCTAAGTATGGCAATTCTTTTGCCACTTGTTTTGCTCGCGACTTTTTTTACTGCTACAGAAAAAGTGATAGCTCAGAGTACATTGCAGTATGCAAGCTATGCAAACCTTTTTAAGGGAACAGATCCCAATCCATCACTAACGCTCTATAGTTTATTTAAACCAAATACAACTACTCCTGAAGTTAGTTTCAATCTTCAGATGAGTTTTAGTGGAGTATCTTCTACTGATCCCGGTCCTGCAAAAACAGCTGCCTGGGCACAAATCACAGATTTCGATGATAGTAATTATGTTTTTGTTTTAAGAATTTGTGACGTAGCTGATACAACAAAAACAAATTGTCTATTTTCAACTATTCCTCATAAAAAAGTACCTGCAAATGCATCGAACACAGATCTGTCTTCTATTTTTTCTGCTATTTTTGGTACCTTGAGTGGGGTGGGTACAACACCATCAGTTCCTACCAACCTACCACCATCAACGACCCAGCCGACTGGAAGTATTTTTCACTACCAATACACGAGTATCCTCAGTCCGGATATGCAGAACAATAAGTTCAACATACTATTTCCAGTCACATCACTTTTTGGAATCAACCCGAACACAGGAACAATCCTTTCAAATAATGTAACAGACTTTGTCAGAATCGGTGACCCGCGAACATTTCAAGCAGATGCATGGTACTGCGCACAAGGAAGTAACCTACCCACACAAAATAACTCTTCCAACCCCAACTACAACATGTTTGGGGGACTATGTGGTGATAATAGACCATATTTCAAAATTGCGACATCATCAACATTTCGAATGCCGCAATCAGCCGCCGAAGCACAATCCCAAACACCAGGAACTATCACACCGGTAGATACTGCGCCGACGCAAAACAATATTCCGGGGTGTGGTGCATTTGGCGTTGGTGGAAGTGTTATGGGTTGTGTAGCACAAGTTGTGTACTACCTTATCTATCGTCCTATTGCATGGTTTGCTGGACTCATGGGAAACCTCTTTGACTTCTTCTTGGGCTATTCACTTTCTGACGAGTCATACAGAGCTGCATTTGCAGTCCGCGGATGGGAGATCGTACGAGACATTTGCAACATTTTCTTTATCATCATCCTCGTCTATGTAGGGCTTGCCACCGTGTTTAACACCTCAAGCTTCAGTCCCAAAAAGGTCCTCTCCACATTGATCATCAATGCACTCCTGATCAACTTCTCTCTCTTTGTCACGCGAGTAGCGATCGATGTGTCCAACGTCGTCGCACGTGTGTTCTACAACTCTATAGAAGTCTGTGAAGGAAAATGTGTCGATGAAAGTCCCGCAGACGGCACTCCTGACAACCTCAAACCAGGCATTTCTGGCTACACACCCCTATCCGAAAAAATAGTCTCATCGTTTAACCCACAAAAGATTTTCGATATGAAAGTCCTCAGTGCTGCAACGGCACTCCCAGACAACGGCACTACTGCCGCATCTGGACAAGCACGCACGCTAACCACTGATGACAACGAGTATGCAGGGTACTACCTCGTCGTGAGTTTGATCGCAGCGATGATACTATTTGCAATTGCGATGATGTTTTGGAAGACAGCGTTCTTCTTCCTTGGACGTGTGATCGGACTCTACATGGGGATGATATTTGCACCATTTGCATTTCTCTCATACGGCAACGTACCACTCGTGAACAAGATCAAGAAACTCTCATGGCAAAACTGGTCGAGTGATTTGATCAAATACGCAACGCTCGCACCTATTTTTGTCTTTTTCCTCTATGTGATTTATTCATTCCTTGAGACCGACTTCATGAAGGTGTACCAAGAAAAAAGTGCAGGAAGTGTGGGCAGTTTCTTTGAAACCGTCGTTTATATCGCAATCCCGATGCTCATCGTGTACTACATGGTCAACCAAGGTGTGAAGCTCGCGGAAGAGTATGCGGGGGATTTTGGAAAAAGTGTCCAAGGCTTTGCACAAAAAGCGACCGGCTTTGTCGGTGGGGCAGCGCTTGGGGTTGCGACTGGTGGAGCTGCGCTTGCTGGTAGAAATACTTTAGGAAGATTAGGTACCAGGCTTGCTGAATCTAAAACATTACAAGATGCTTCAGCGAGCGGTAAATGGTATGCGCGTCTTGCTGATAGAACAATGCAAACAGGGACAAAAATGTCTACTGCGACATACGATGCGAGAAATAGCGCTGTTGGAAAAAGGTTTGAAAAAGAAACTGGTATTGGGCTGGATAATAAACTAGTTAAAATGACAGGAACTGGAACCAATAAAACACAAGGGGGCTTCAAAGAGGCAATTAGTCGAAACGAGAAAGTACTTGTCGATCGCGCTGAGAGATTTCAACTTCGAGGCGCTGCGGCTGTTACCCAAGACAAGAAAAACAAAGCATGGGAAGCTGGATATGATGCACGACGTAAAGCAGCGGAAACAACCGCTCTCGCAAACGGTGTTGCGTTTAATGAAGTTGATTTCCGACAAAATGATCTTACTGCGCAAGCAGCTCAAGGAAATAAGCGCGTAGAGACAACCACAGAAGTCAATCGCGCACGTGAAAAAACATACCAGGCAAAACTTGCACGCGGCACATTCCTATCAAGAGTAGCTCAACGATCCACCAACAGAGTTACCACTCCTGGTGCAGCTGTCGGTGCGGCTGCAACTGCAGCAGGGGCAAGTGTAGTAACCGGTGGCGCTATAGTGGGTGCAGCTGCAGCGATTGGACAAGGAGCAATTCAAGGAGCAGCTCGAGAAAATGTTATCAATAGTCGAGAATCAAAGGCAAAAGATACTATTAGTGCCGGCGAGCGAACAAAACTGGAAGGTCGCCTCAAACAACTTGGTGTTGATAAACTCCGTATGCAACAAACACTTTCACCAGTTGCTCGACATGCCAACAACAACGATCTTGACAGTCTCACCGTACTCGATGTTCAAAATTATCAGGCTTCAAATGTAAATCACGGTATGGCGTCACCAAATACAGTTATTGCTGAACGCAATCGTATCAACAGCGATATTTCTAGCATTCGGAAGCAACTTGGTTTAGGATAGTACTATGGATATAAACGAGGAAACGCTTACACTATTAGAATCTCTTGATCCAAATTCCAAGGAATTTGGTATGCTTGCACAAATTGATACATTCTTGGATGAATTAAAAAAAGAATTCAATATTACAGAAGAAGTATCTACAATACTTGATGGGGAGATGACATTATTTCTTTTAAAGAAAAATGATATAAAACAGTTGGGAGAGAACTTAGAAACACAGCTTTCTTTGTTACTTGAAAAGGGAAATATGGAAAAAATTATTGATAAGATGTATACATTTCTTAAAAATGGCAATGTTCAATTATCTGAGCCTACCCAGGCGTCTACTTCAGCCCCAACCCCATCCGACATGCTCGCTCGCCTCAATCAAACCATGACTACTCCATCGACGCTCGCTCCCACGAAGCGCACCTATACTACCGATCCTTCAGCAACACCTGCGCCATCGACTCCTTCAGCCGCACCATCATCCGCTCCTAGTGGCATCAAATCGATCGATCCCTATCGAGAAATTCCTGATAAGTAGAAGATTAGTTGAGCCTATCTTTATCGTCCAAACCTTTCCACCACTGCATCAATTGCTGAGCAACCGTCTTCTTTTTTTGACGATCTGCTTCGATTCTATCTGCCCGTTGCATGAAATTAATTCTGTTTCGTGTTCTTTTTTCGTTAGTATCAAGCGTTAGGTGTTCCACCATTGAGAGATGATTTTTTGCCATTTTTTGTGAGTAACTCTCTTCTTTAGGTAACTTTTTATATGCAGCTTCTATCTCTTCTTTAGTTGGATCTGCTCCAAAGATAATACTGCGAGGCTTTTTAGACTCATCTGTCCAAGAACCATCGTACTTCACATGACCTTGTGAGGTTTCAGACTTTTCTGGAGATCTCTCTGTATGAAGAATCGTTGAAATGACTTCAGCGATCTGAGGCTCTTCCATTTCTTCACGTTCTCTTCTTTGCGCTGCAAATTTTGCATTATTTTCAGCTGCGCGTTCTGCAATATTATCGAACTTACCCTCCTTTTCGTACTGTTCAAGTACTGGTCGGACCTCTTCAAATTTCTTCTCGAAATCCGGATCGAGACCAGGATGTTCATTAATTACTCGCTTTGCTTTTTGTTGGGGGGATTCCATGCTCATATAGTGGTAATAGTCGTACAGGCGACCTAAGAAGTCAAGCGTGATATAAGTTTTATAAACTTTGTCCTTGGCATAGTATACTATGCCTATGCAGTTCAAGGTTCCCCAATTTATCGATATCGAAGACAAAGTATTCGGACCGTTCACGTTCCGACAGTTCGTCTATCTCGCCGGAGGTGCAGGTCTCGTCTATCTCGCATTCAAGTTCCTCCCGATATTCATCTCGATCTTTGTCGCTCCGGCACTTGCGGCACTCGCACTTGCGCTCACATTCTTTCGCTACAATGACAAGCCATTCATCAACGTCCTCGAGTCATTTATCAAATATTATTCGCGTTCACGCCTCTATCTCTGGCACAAACAAGAACAAAAAACTCCTGGTCGCGCAGTACCCGAAGCAATCGCAAGCAATGGTCGTGGTACACTGACGGAGAGCAAGCTCAAGACTCTCTCGTGGAGTCTCGATGTGATTGACCCCAATACTCCCAAATAATTATGGCAACCTTTGGCACACC
>CAYSMH010000016.1:0-10074 GCA_964432275.1 uncultured Candidatus Saccharibacteria bacterium
TCTTTTTCAGCGTCGTGTATAGCACGTAGGAGTGACTGTGTTGCTTCGGCACGGTTGATTACATAACCATGTCGCAATCCATTACTTGGGACAACCCCAGACCCGACAACTTTTGGGAGTGCATCGCTTTGGTGTTCACACACAACAACCCGAGTGAGTGAGGTTCCAATATCAATGCCGACGGTTGTTGAATGCTTCATGGGTGTATGAAAAACCTGTGAACTGCTTCACGAGGCGTCTTTCTATAGACTCCATTGTACTCCCATGTTCCATTCCTTTCAAATGTAGACAGCTATGAATAACGATAAAAGTTACGTATGTACCTAGATCCATCCCAAACTCACGATACTGTGCACGCATGGCACTCATACACAATACGATTTCGCCACTGCGAGGTGTTAGTGAAAATGAAAGCGTGTTTGGTATGTAGTCTTTGTTTCGATGAGCTATGTTGAGTGATTGGGCAGTCTTGGGGGTCACGAACGCTATTGAGAGTTCATAACGTTTACCAAGTATCTTTTCCTTTAATGCCAAAAATGGCACATCCGGTAGAGTGCCATTGGAGGTAACAGTTAGGTTTGGTGCTTCAAGTAGCGTTTGCATAAGTGTCCGCTGCGCTCCACTTACATTTTTCCGAGTTTTTTGAGGCGTTCTACTTCTGCTCGTCGAGTGAGGCTTTTGAGGCGCATGTTTTTCTGAGCGAGTTTAGAGATATCGCGAGATGCATATCGGTTGTTCTTTACCTTTGGAATGATTCCTGATTCTTGTATTTTGCGTGTAAAACGGCGGATCAATGAAAGTCCGTTTTCATGAGGGTTTTTCTTGAGTTCAATGTTGGTCATTGGCATGGGCGATATCGTACCATACAGATGTGAATGGTGCAATACTAAAAGCGTTCTGGGTTTTGCTCTATTTTGTACGGGAAGCGCAATGAGTCGAAAAATGACGTGAGAGACATACTTTCTTCTTCTATATATGTATGTGTTGTTTTGATAACCCATACAAGAAGAACTTTCATTGATCCTGGTGAAATACGTCGAGCAGGAAGAGTAGTGATATCGACATCTTTGAGGTAGCTTTCAACATACTCTTTTGTTTTTTGCCGGTGACCTTCGGGGACGGTTAGAGAAATTTTTAACAACACACCATAGGGTGGATATCCAATCTCGTTACGAAGTGAAAGTTCGTCTTGGATAATAGTGTTGATTTTTTGTGTTTCAAGTTGTTTGATAAATGGAAATTCGGGAGAACGAGTAAAGACAAGTACACCCTGACTCGATTGTTCGTTGCATTCCATCACGAGACGGAGTGCCTGTTCTGTTGTATATAGCGATGGTGTTGAAAGTATCCGATCGAAGTAGGGAATGAGTGTATAGTGGATATTTCGTATATAAGGCAATACCTTAGTTGTACCGACTACGATTGCAAACTTTTTTTGTGAAATTTCCGATATGAGTTTCTCTACTGCAACTGCATCTGGGGTTATGTCATCATCGACAGTGTATACAGATTCTTTTCCTACGAGGGAGGCTATCGCATCACTGACACTTTCGGTTCCGATCGCAACAGGGGTAATGTTCCAACTTCCACAATGTATACAAACGTGGTTCGTATCGAGTTCATCAGTACAGTGCGTACAAACAAAGAAGCGTTGCTGCTGTTGTTCTCGTACGCGAGTACGCAAGACCATAGGAAGAGAGCAGGTAGGACATGTGACAAGTGTGCCGCAATCACTACATCGAGATAGTGGTGCAATTCCTTTGCGGTTGGTATATACAAAGAGTCGATACTTTTTCTTTTCCGCATGACGAATAAGATCCATCACTTCACTAGGTAGTGTGGTGCGATAGTGATCGATTGGGACAACATGAAGTTTCTCAGGTACGTACGAACGAGCAAGGTGTGCTGCACCGAGTCGTTCAAGTGTTTCGAAGCGTGGCATACTATCTCCCCATGTCAGTGGTATGTGTGCGAGTTCACAAAATGTGCGAATCACTATGCGTGTATCAATACCATACCGATCGTGTGTTTTGTACAGCGTACTACTCTCATTTTCTGTGATGATATGACCTATATCTTTGCGTGGCACCAAGAAAAATCCTGGAGTTACAAACACAAGTAATGGTCGGTCAGACGTTTTAAGTAATGAAAATGCACTTCGCAGCTCTTTTTTGCTCGTCTTGCTGTGAAGCATGATAACGTGTTTCTGAATACCTTTTTCCAAACGGCTTTTCCAAACGGTGAGAGCTTGGATTGTTGGTGCAACAAAGTACACACTTTGTTTTTCTGCAAACGCAGTTCTGATTAATCGTTTATATTGATCAGCACGTTCGGGTATAGTAGCTACCACAACATCTTCGAGTGCAGGTGTTTCAGGGTGTGATGTTGTGGTGAGAATGTCAGAGAGTTTCTCTCCTTGCATGTATTCAAAAAGAAATTGTGGTATCACGCTTGCTGCGACTGCACCTACTGGTGCAAATGTTTCAAGCGCAGCACTTTCAAGTGCAGTGATCGCTTGACCAAAGTAGGGAATATGACCGAGTATCTGCTTTATTTTCTTTAATGAAAAAGTTGCTTGTTTGATCAGGGATTTTGCTTCTGCAAGTGGGATAGTGTGGAGGACAATGCCGATGATTAGCTGTTTCCCAAAAGGAGTTGATACTAGAGTGCCCGGCGCGAGTGGTTCTGACGTATAGTACGTCAACGTATCAAATGGAATGCCACGCGCGATAGGTATGATAGTTGCCACATGCATAGATGCACTATACTATCTATATAGCAATGTGGAAAACAAGTAAAAAAATAGGTATTGATCTAGGTACTACCAACACACTTGTCTATGTTACCGGCAAAGGTGTTGTACTAAATGAACCAACAGTAGTGGCTATTGATCGTACTACCAAGTCGATTGTTGCGATTGGGCAAGAAGCAAAAGATATGATTGGTAAAACGCCTGATAGTATTGCGGTGTATCGTCCTATGCAAGATGGTGCTATTGCTGATTACAACATTACGTATGCACTGTTGCGATACTTTATTGGCAAGGCACTAGGACGCAATTCATTGTTTAAGCCGGATGTACTTGTATCAGTACCTGCAGGGATTACTTCTACTGAACGGCGTGCAGTGATTGAGGCGACTATGAAGGCAGGTGCAAAAAGCGCAATCATTGTTAAAGAGGCAGTACTTGCAGCACTTGGCGCAGGGGTCCCTATTAATGACGCAAAAGGACGTATGATTATTGACTCTGGTGGAGGGACAACTGATATTGCAGTTATCTCACTTGGGGGCATTGTTGCGTCGACCTCGGTCAAATGTGGTGGCAATAAACTCGATCAAGCAATCATCGACTATATCAAGCGTGCATACAACGTGCATATCGGAGATCAAACTGCTGAAGAAATAAAAAAGACACTTGCTGCCGCGTTGCCTGTTACTCCTGATGTTACTGGAGATGTGAAGGGGCGTGACAGTGTTACAGGGTTGCCGGTGACACTTAGTATCAGTACCAACGAACTTGTCAAAGCGATTGATTACGAGCTCAAATTAATCATCAAGGCAATCAAGAGTGTACTTGAACAAACCCCGCCCGAGCTTGCAAGTGATATTATTGATAACGGTATTGTGATGACTGGTGGTACCGCCGGACTTGCACATTTGTCGACATTGATTGAGCAGCAGACAGGTATCAAGGTGGTGGTTGCCTCAGATGCACTCTATAGCGTGGTCAATGGTACTGGAGTGCTTTTAGATCATTTGGATGAATATAAAAGATCCATACTCGTAAAACGATGATAGACATACTAACAACGTACGCACCACAACGCATATTTCTTGTTCAAGGCAGTGAGCATGTTTTTACAACCTATGTAACTCAACTCAATCAAACTCGAGAACTTGTACATACTCTTTCAGTCCCGCGTTTTACCACGGACCATGCCCGAGATGTTGCACAGTTTGCGCTAGAGGGTGATGGAACAGAGCGCGGCATGGTTGTATATTTTTCACTATTTTCTCCAGATGCAGCACAAATACTTCTTAAAAGTTTAGAGGAGCCTGATCCGACAACAACAATCGTATTTGTAACTCCGTATCCATATGTGGTGCCAATCACGATTAGATCACGGGTAGCTCTTATCCATACATGGAATCAACTGCAGTCTCCGATGTCCGCTTTTTCAAAAAGTGAAGCGTTTGAATATGTGAAAAAAGAGCTTGGAGGTGACAGTGAAGAAGATGCTGCGACTCGCAAAGCAAAAGCAATCGCTTATCTTGATCAACTCGAACTACACCATCGTACTGATAGTACAAAAGTGCATGCAATTTATACTGCAAAAGACATGCTCCTGCAGGCAAACATGCCGACGAAGTTCGTGATGGAGTACGTACTCAGTATGCTATAATCGCTCCATGTATACATTGGATGCATTTAAATTAGAGGCGCAGCAGGCAGAAGCATGGCTTACTAAAGAGTACGCGCAGATTCATACTGGACGAGCGGCACCAGCGCTTCTTGATGGAGTGCAAGTAGAAGCTTATGGTTCATATCAGCCCTTGAAAAATACTGCGAGCACCACTATCGAAGACCCCAAGACGCTACGAGTTGTGCCATGGGACAAAGGTATGATCAAAGATATTGAACGAGCACTTCATGCTTCAAATCTCGGATTTTCTATTGCGGTAGATGATAGCGGTATTCGAGTGATCATACCAGCATTGACCACAGAGACACGTACTCAACTCGCGAAAATTGCGAAGGATAAACTCGAAGACGCACGTATTACCGTACGTAAGGCACGTGAGAGTATGCTTGCCGGTTTAAAACAGATGGATTTGTCAGAAGATACTTTCCACAAAGCAAAAGAAGAACTCCAGAAGCTCGTCGATACCACTAATGTCAATCTGGAGGCAATCTACAAGCGCAAAGAAGCTGATATACAAATCTAATGACTATTATTCTTTTTATTGTTGTACTACTTGTTTGCGTTCTTGTGCACGAGTGGGGTCACTATATTGTTGCCAAGAAAAGTGGCATGCTCGTAGAAGAGTTCGGCTTCGGTATTCCTCCACGTATATGGTCATGGAAAAAGGGTGAGACAGTGTACTCAGTAAACGCATTACCGATTGGTGGATTTGTACGTATTGCGGGAGAAAATGGATTAGAGGCAAATACTCCACCCGCTCGTCAGTTTGAAAGCAAGACGTGGTACCAAAAAACAGCAGTACTCATTGCAGGAGTAGTGTGCAACTTTTTGCTTGCGTTTGTACTGTTTGCTATTGCCTATACTGTTGGTCTACCCGGGGTTACTCCAAGTGGTACACCAACAGTGGTCAGTGTTGTGGCAGGGAGTCCTACCGCAGAAGCAGGTATTCGCGTAGGGGACAAGATTACTGGAGTTGCTGTTGGTACTACATACGTGTCTGTGCTTGATACTGAAAACATTCGTAAGGCAATACAAAGTATTGATGGTGATGTGACACTAAGTTATACCCGAGCGGGTCAAGTAGGTACTGCGACTGTGGTGCCAGAAATTTCATCTGCCGGCAAAGCGGTGGGTATCGGGATCGAACCTATCGGTGTGGTCAAGCAACCATTTTTGGCATCAGTAGGACTTGCATGGAAACAAACAGTTGGATTAACCGCAAGCATATTTAGTACGTTAGGTACTTTGGTTGCAGGACTCTTTACGGGCGGAGGCTCAGTTGAGGGACTTGTAGGTCCAGTAGGGCTTGCACGTGAGGTGGGGAGTGCGGCAAACATTGGTCCGACGTATTTGCTCGCATTTATGGCGACAATATCGCTAAACTTGGCTGTGCTCAACATACTTCCGTTCCCTGCACTTGATGGAGGAAGGCTGATCGTTGTATGGGGAGAAGCACTAACTCGACGACGGTTTTCTCCCAAGGTTGTAGGGTATATTCATATGGTCGGATTTTTGCTGCTACTTGTGCTTATGCTCGTACTTACGGTAGGGGATATCCGCCGTGTGGTCTAAAAAGCCTTGTACCAAAAGGGTGGTATCGCATCTAGGAAAAGTTTGACTTTTTGTATATCCATGATAAAGTGAGTACATACTAAATTAAACGAATATACCACCACATATGCCAGTTATTAGTTTCAAACCAAAACAAGTCACCAAACGCCTTCTTTCCAACCTTCAGGATCGTGCGTATGACATTATCGTCAACCGATATGGTCTTAGTGATGACGCCGACTCAAAAACGCTCGAAGCGATTGGTAAAAAATACAACATCACACGCGAGCGTGTCCGACAAATTGAAAATGCTGCTCTCGCGGCTATTCGCAAAAGTGATAGTTTTAAGTCAGAGCACAAAACATTTAGTGAACTCAAGGCAGTGATGGAGACAGCTGGCGCTCTCGTACACGAAGATGAGTTTCTCTCATACATTTCAAAAGATAAAGCAGTACAAAACCATGTTCGTTTCTACCTCGTACTTGCTGATGAATTTACAAAAATGAAGGAAGATGATCACTTCAATGCTCGATGGACAGTAGATCAAATTCTCTCAAATGCTGTTCATGAAGCACTTCATACTGTATATCGATCGCTTGATGATAAAGAACTTCTTTCCGAAGAAGACCTCGTTGCGCGCTTTATCAAAGAGCTCAAAGATGTCGCCGATCAATATAAAAATGAAGAAGTAGCTCGACGATGGCTTAAAATTTCAAAAAAGATAGACAAAAACCCACTTGGTGAATGGGGTCCAGCACAAAGTCAGAATATCAAAACTCGAGGCATCAAAGACTATGCATTCCTTATGATGCGCAAGCATGGGTCTCCTATGCACTTCCGAGAAGTAGCGAAAGCTATCTCAGATACATTTGGCAAAAAGACTCATGTAGCAACTACACACAATGAACTTATCAAAGACTCACGATTTGTTCTTGTGGGACGCGGCTACTACGCACTTGCAGAATGGGGATACAAACCTGGTATCGTTCGAGATGTCATCAAAGAAATTTTGGTGAAAGAAGGACCATTGACCAAAGAAGATGTGATTGATCGCGTACTCAAAGAGCGGTTTTTGAAAAAAAATACTATTTTGGTCAACCTTCAAAACACTGCG
This sequence comes from uncultured Candidatus Saccharibacteria bacterium, assembly GCA_964432275.1. Classification (GTDB taxonomy): domain Bacteria; phylum Patescibacteriota; class Minisyncoccia; order Phycocordibacterales; family UBA9973; genus UBA4124. Next base: position 7,090 of record CAYSMH010000016.1, read on the forward strand.
TACTTCAAAAAGCTTTCTGATGGGCGATACACTGTGGTAAAATAACCACAGTATGGCAGACGGAGGAGGTGCGACAACATGGGAACCGTTTGAGATCGCAGTAGTTGCGATATTAATCGCAGGAATTCTAATGCGACTTGATGGTACTTCTGTATCAACCTCATCAAACAACTCTGCTGCTACTCCTAAAAGCGCAACTATATCACAGACACAGCCACCCGTACTCAACACGTGTGGTCTTTCTGTATTGCGTCCATACACTCGTGAAAAAGTATCAGGCGCAGTGCTACTTGTCGGGCAGACTACTGGATGCGATTGGCCTGTAGTAGATCGTGTTGCACTCTATGTCCAAGTGATTGACGCACAAGGAAAGCCAGTATCTGACTATATGAGTGTGCCAGCAACTGTAGATGCTAGTACTACAACTGTACCATTTACATTTTCGATACCACTTACTATTACCCCACAAACATCTACAGGTACACTTATTCTTATTTCTACCAAACATGCAGCTGGATCAGCTATGACTGCTCGTATCCCTATTACCTTTGTGAAATAAACACTGCTATACTGCACGTATATGTATCAGCCACTTGCGGCACAAGTCATCGATCTTCTTATACTTACAGGAGTGTTTGTACTTGTGGCGGTAGTTGCGTGGAACGTATGGGTGACATACATCAACATTGCATATTTACGAACTGTAGAATGGATTATTCTTGAGATCGTTCCGCCTAAAGAAGTGCATAAGTCTCCTGAGGCAATGGAACTCGTTTTTAACGCACTTCATGGTGGGGGCGCGGGTAACTGGTATGAAAAGTATTGGAAAGGAGAACTTGCACAGTACTATTCACTCGAGATAGTTTCTACTGAAGGCAAGATTCATTTTTATGTACGATTTGCCAAAAAGTTTAAAAAGGTGTTTGAGTCTATGCTCTATGCACAGTACCCTCAAGCAGAAGTAAAAGAGGTTGCTGATTATACTGCTGCAATACCAGACTTTGACTCTGGCGCGATCAACCTTTTTGCATACAACCTCAAGCTCGAAAAAGCAGACCCATACCCGATCAAAAGTTATGTCGACTTTGGACTTGATCGTGCGATTGGATCTCTTGAGGAAGCACAACGTATTGATCCGATCACTCCCACTCTTGAAACAATGGGTTCTATTGGTGTAGGTGAGCACATTTGGGTACAGATCAACATTCGCCAAGCGATCAAACGTCATGAAGTGAAAAAGAAAAAAGACGGGGTTGAGCTAGTAGAAATTGAGAAGAGCTGGAAGGACAAAAGTCGTGAAATCATTGATGAGCTCAAAGCAAAAGCAAACAGCAAAGATGCTGATGGTAAGGTAGTTGCAGGACGTTTGAGTAAAGGTGAGCAGTACGTGATCGAAGCAATCGAGCGACATCGCAACAAGCCAGGATTTGATTGTGGTATCCGTGTATTGTATATCGCCCAAAAAGATAAGTTTAGTGGTAACAGTATCACTGCGTTTACGAGTATGTGGCGTCAGTACAACACCGAAGACCTCAACTCATGGAAAATGAGCGATCTTACCAAAACCCCTGACTCAATGCCATGGAAAGATCTCTTTGACAAAAAGGTTCCGAAACAAAAGAAAGATTTCCTTGATGACTATAAAGCGCGATCTTTCTTCTATGGAGGGTTTAAGTTTACAAAAATAGGCAAGTACTTTACTCACCCCGAGAATTCTGGAAGCAAAGGTTTTGTATTATCAAGTGAGGAACTTGCAACTATCTTTCACTTACCAGGTCAGGTTGCTGAAACACCTAACTTTATTCGTATTGAATCTAAGAAAGGTGAGCCCCCAGCAAATCTTCCTATCTAGCATATGCGTGTACCTCATTTTTTCAAATTTATCTTCGCTACAATAGTATTTGGTATTGTTTTTATTTATGTTTTCATACGATATTTGAGTCCTCCTGAAGGGTTCCCTGTACCATATCGACTAACTATTGAACGTGGACAAACACTGTTCTCTATCTCTAATGAGCTACGACGAGATAACGTGATACGCTCGGCGAGAATGTTTGAAATATGGATGATTGCACTTGGAAGCGAGAAAAATGTTAGTGAAGGGGAGTACTATTTTGAAAAGCCTGTGTCTTCAATAGAACTTGCGCTGCGTATCTCGGGTAAGCAGTTCGGTATTGATCGAAAACGTGTGACGTTCCCCGAGGGTTTTACTAACAAGCAAATAGCAGATCGGCTTGCTGCCACATTTCCCTCGTTTGACGTGACGGTATTTCTCACACTCGCAAAAGGTTACGAGGGGTATTTGTTCCCTGATACGTACGGTTTTTTCCCTTCCGTAACTCCGGATGTGGTAGTGGCAACTCTCAAGCGGACTTTTGAAACAAAGATTGCACCACTACGTGCAGATATTGAACGATCTGGTCGTACTGAGCGAGATATTATTATTATGGCGTCTATTATCGAAAAAGAGGCAAATGGTCCTGAGGATAGAGCTATTGTTTCTGGAATACTTTGGAAACGTCTTGATCGAGGTATTCCACTACAAGTAGATGCACCGTTTTTATATATACTCGGCAAAGAAAGTAAAGAGCTTACTATGAAAGATTTAGCAATAAACTCACCCTACAATACGTACCGCAACAAGGGGTTAACTCCAACAGCGATCGGCAACCCAGGTCTTGCCTCAATCGAGGCGGCCATCAACCCAGTATCCTCTCCATATTTGTACTATCTCCATGATGAGTCTGGCATGATACACTATGCATCCACGTATGCTGAACATAAGAAAAATATTGCTGACCATCTCTAGTATATGATCCTCAACCAGCCACTCGCATTTGTAGATATAGAAACCACCGGCCTTGATCATGAGCAAGGTGAAATTATTGAGCTTGGTGTTGTTATTGCTCGACTCAAAGATAGTGTTTTGACTGTTGTTGATCAGATTGATTTGAAAATAGCTCCCAAGCATATTGAAACCGCGGA
>CAYSMH010000017.1:0-7643 GCA_964432275.1 uncultured Candidatus Saccharibacteria bacterium
ATTTGCAATAACTTCTTTGAGAAAAGAAAAGAATTTGCAGGTCAACCGATTTTTGTTTTGCAAATAGATTGGCTTAAAAATAAAGGTACTTACCGTTGGATACTTTTCTTTGTGTTTTTCGATATACCTATGCGAAGATTTGAGATTAAAATTAATATCAAAACTTTGCGTAAGATCGGGAGATTTGTATTCAACTACAAAATCAATACCTCGAGTTCGATCATTGTTGTTTCCTGCATAATGGACTCGAATAATTTCTTTAGGAAATTGTTTTTGTAACGGATACAAAAAGTTATTCAAAAACAACTCTTCACCTATAAATCCTTGCAAAATAATACTTATTTGTTGATAAACAAGATCACACAGTACTTTTTTGTCTACAAGAAATGATTCTACTGCTATGTTTCCATCAACAAATGACCGTATCGAAGCTCCATATCCCACCAGTTGTGGTTCTTGTAGTTTAATTTTAAACCTAATGAAAAATGTTTTTCTAATTTCCATTAAATCTAGTCGGGATATATAGAGTACTGTGTTGCTTTCAGGGAACACTTTTTCATCAAGATCACTAAATCGTACAATGATTTTCACTTCTTTTTTTAAATACATGAGTACACCGGTGACCTGAGATTTTACTCTTTCAATCACCGGTTTTTTCTGATAGTAGAAATCAATGATTTCTCTATTTCTTATTCCATATTTTTCTTTCAATGTGTACCTCCTTTTTTATTTTCTTATACTACAAAATCAGTATATTTTCTAGTATTTGGTCCGCTTACACAGAAGATGGGGTAGTACTTGCGTTTGTGGGAAGGGTGTGTTATGATAAATCCATCATGTTAACGACAAAGAAAAAGCAAACAATCATCAAAAAGCACCAAGTTCACGCAAAAGATACTGGCTCTAAGAAAGTGCAAGTAGCAATGCTCACTGAAAAGATTGATTTGCTCGCAACACACCTCAAAAAACACAAGAAAGACAACCATTCACGACGCGGCCTCATTAAAATGGTAGCAGATCGACGAGGACACTTGAAGGTGCTAGAGAAAACAAATCCTGAACACCACAAAGAAATCTCAAAAATCATTAAAGGGTAATCTAGAAAACATTCCGGTGATACGGAATGTTTTGTTGTATACTGGATTTGCACTGTGTACTTGTTTTAATACGTAATTCATTTTTATTTTTATATGGCAATTATCAAACACAAAGATCAACGTGTCGGTATTTTTATTGACGCACAAAACCTCTATCACACCGCAAAGCATATTTATAAACGCAAAGTAAACTTTGCCAACATTGTCAAAGATGTACTTGCTGGTCGTTCACTCGTGCGATCGATCGCATATGTGATCACTACTGAGTCAGAAGATGAAAAAGCATTCCTTGGTGCACTCAACAAAGCGGGGATAGAAACCAAAAGCAAGGACCTACAAGTCTTTTATGATGGAAGTAAAAAAGCTGATTGGGATATTGGACTAGCTATCGATTGTGTGACTATGGCACCCAAACTTGATGCAGTAGTCATTATCTCTGGAGATGGAGACTTCGTGCCACTATGCAACTATTTGCGCTATCACCATGGCATTCAAGTCGAAGTTGCAACCTTTGGGCAAAGCGCTTCTGCGTCATTGAAAGCAATCGCTGATGACTTCTTTGACCTCTCAACTCATCACAAGAAGTATCTCATCGGATACTAACACCATGCCTGACGAAATCCCAACATCAGCATCTTCACCTAGCACCCCTGTGCAACCGGGGCGAGTTGTACATACATATCAAGATGACCTATCCAAGGCAATGAATGCAACCGAAGCACCTATTGTCCAAGAACTTCTCGAGACCGCACGTGAACGCGAAAGAGCACAACAGGAACGTGAACATATTCGTATACAAAAAAAATGGTACACCACTGGAGGATTGTTGTTGGTACTCTTTGCGATCGGGGCACTTGCCTATGGTGTGTACTACTACCAAAACCTAACTGTCCCAGTAGTACCTACAGCCTCAGTAGGAGTATTTCAAAGCACTGATGCGTTCTCTACAACTCAAACTGATAGCGCAACACTTATCACAACACTGGCGGAAAATACATCTCTTCCTGAAAACAAACCAGTACTTGTACCACTTACTTCTGACACTACTACTCGTTCAGCATTGTCAGTATCCGAAACGCTTACATATCTTGGAATGAATCCGAGTGAACCATTTGTAGCAAGTATTTCTATAGCACGACTTGGTGTATACAACGACGGAACTCGCGTATCACCGTTTATTATATTTTCTGTTACTGATCCTGAAATTGCATCCAAGGAATTCTTGATTGCGGAACCAACCTTTCTCTCTGAGCTCTCAAACATACTACAAGTTGATGATTCTAATCAGGCTCTTGAAGTGGGTACTTCATTCACTTCTACCTACATGTACAACCTACCAGTACGCACACTCACCGCAGTTGATCTCGATACCAAAGAACGCACCATAGTACTCTACTACGGCTACGCGACAGATCGCACGATAGTACTGGCAAGTAATCCTGTTATTCTCAAATCCGTGTACGATACGATTATTCAGCAACGTTAATGCCGGGCGCATATGAAAATAGTCGCCCCGCAGCACAGCGAGGATAGCGACTATTTTCATATGCGCCCGGCATTTCTTTTGTGCAAAAGCTCACTTGTGCTTTGGGCTGTACATGCTACTATGGCGTGTAATGAGTAATACCACAACACACAAAGCAAAACTTTTAGCAGAAAAAGCAACTCTCGAAGAAGAGCTTGGTTCTATCGCACTATTTAATACTGAGACAGGAACATGGGAAGCAACTCCTGACCAAGACATGATGGGTGAGATCGATGACAATGACGCAGCTGACCGTTTCGAAGACTTTGAGAGTCGCTCTGGTATGGTCACCACTCTCCAAGCACGTCTAACCAATGTCGAAAAAGCGCTTCAACATATCGAAGCTGGTACGTACGGCATATGTGAAGTTTGCAATAAAAAAATTGAACCCAACCGTCTCGATGCCGTCCCTTCTGCAAAAACCTGCAAGGAACACATGAACGATTAATGCAGTTAAAAAACCACTCATACAACCTTGAGTGGTTTTTTATTCTTTACCTGTTATAGTTTCACACATGAAAACATTCTCACAGCGCGTCGTGGAGCTCGCACTCATGATACCCAAAGGCAAGGTGACGACCTATGGTGCGATCGCACGCGCAGCAGGTGGGGGCGGGCAAGCTGCTCGATCCGTCACTGCAATACTTGGCAAAGCGTATGACACAGGTGTTACACAGATACCATTTCATAGGATCGTGTATGCGGGTGGGCGTGTCTGGATCAATACCACACACCACACCGATCGTATGAGGCTATACAAAGCAGAAGGTATCGCGATAGACGAGCGAGGATACATTGTAGACTTTGATAAAAAGATGTACACGTTTGGATAGTTGTTTCACAGATCATGATTGACTTTTGTGTTACACGACAGTAGAGTAGGGAAAACTATTTACCATGAGCCAACTAACAAAATGTAATTTTTTTGATACATTGGTAACCAAGTATTGCAAAAAAGAAGCTGAGTTTCCGTATCCTGTTTCCACGTACCGGTTTAGTATGTTCAGTGTCCCTGGCGACTATTTTGGAGCTGAAATAAAAGACCTAAAATCCGAAACCAATCAACCAGTCTTCGCAAAAAACGAAGAAGATGGAACTCTCCGGATAGCAGTTTTTAAAGAGCGTCCTAAATATAACTTCAATGGACACCCTATCGATACTTTTTTCGAAATTATTCAAAAGGGATCAGAGACTAGGTACAGTGTCGCAGGTATGGACCATATGAGGCCACTCAACAAAGATTCTAAAATCGACACAGGGTATGAAGCATTAAACACTCTTTTTTGTGAAGTACGAGACAATGTATTGGGAGAATAAACCAGTACCGACCGCCTATGCGCGGTCTTTTTTTATTTCTTTATTTAAACTTTATCTTTTCTTTATCTCGATCGTGTAGCATTGAAGTATGGCATTTTCACGTATATACAGCGCGCAGCTCTCGGGTCTCAACGCAGCAGAAGTTATCGTCGAGACCGACATCAACCGCGGACTCTATTTGTTCCAGATCGTAGGTCTCCCCGACAAGAGTGTCGAAGAATCACGTGAACGCGTGATCTCGTCACTGCGCAATGCATTGCACAAAAATCCAAAAGCAGAAAATCACAAAGTGATCGTTTCACTCTCGCCAGCAGAGCTGCGCAAAGAAGGTGCGTACTTTGATGTTGCTATTGCGCTCGGATATTTGGTAGCAACAGGAGATCTCGATTTTGATCCCAACCAAAAACTTTTTATAGGAGAACTCTCACTCAATGGAGAGGTACGTGCAGTGCGTGGACTTCTGTCAATCGCACAGTGGGCAAAACAACACGAGTACACCGAACTCTACGTACCAAACGCAAATAAAGCAGAAGCGTTACTTATTGACGGCATCACTATATATCTAGTACCCACACTGGTAAGTCTCATTGCACACCTTACAGGAGAAGAGAAATTTGAAGCAGTATCGTACACTCCATTGTCACACTCACACCATGTTTCACACATAGACTTTGGCGAAGTACGCGGTCAGCTTCAAGCAAAACGTGCACTGACTATTGCTGCAGCGGGAGGACACAACATTGTACTGTATGGTCCACCGGGAACCGGTAAGACAATGCTTGCAAAAGCGTTTCATGGGATCATGCCGATGCTCGATAATACTGAATTTCTTGAAGTTGCAACCGTGTACTCAAGTATTGGGTTGATTAACGACGTACTTTCTGGATGTGTACCACTACGCTCTCCACACCATTGCGCATCTCATATTGCAATCATTGGTGGCGGTCAACTCTTGCGTCCAGGAGATATTACACTTGCACATCGCGGGGTGTTGTATATGGATGAGTTTCCTGAATTTGATCGGCGAGTACTCGAGGCGCTTCGAGAACCCATAGAAGACGGTGCCATAACTATTGCACGAGCAAAGGGGAGCGTGCGATATCCCGCACGTTTCATACTACTAGCAGCAATGAATCCTTGTCCGTGCGGATATAGAGGAAGCGGCATTAAACACTGTACTTGCTCTGGAGCAGAAATAGCGCGCTATACCAAGAAGCTCTCAGGACCAATTGTTGATCGCATCGATCTATGGGTACCAGTGCAACACGTAGAGTACAACACACTCCACGACACTGCACACGAAAAAGAAAGCGAGACGATACGATCTGAAGTACAGCTTGTACGTGATATACAAAAAGCGCGATGGAACAAACTCAACAGTGCACTGACAAGTAATGAGGTACAACAACATGCACATCTGTGTGATGATGCACGCATACAACTACAAATCTATGCCGAAAAACTGAAACTCTCGCCGCGCGTGTACATGCGCACGATCAAGGTGGCACGCACAATCGCAGATCTCGATCGATCAGCACAGATCACGACGTCTCATATACTCGAAGCGCTACAGTATCGTCCTAAGATTGATTGACTTTTTGTTATAGATAAGTAGAATCTTGCAAAACTATTTATTATGAACCTTTATACAAACACGAATAACTCCGTATACATCAATGCAATCAAACAAAGCTTGTTGTACCTTGAAAGAAATGATGTAACTGTCAACACGGGTACCACAACACAAAATTCTTATGAAACAAATCGCGAACTTCTTGTGCATTCCACAGAAAAATATGTTGATGAAATGCAAAAACAATTTCCTGTTGGCACCCTTTGTTTGGCTATCGAAGAAGGAATTATACTTCGACCAAGAGAATCTCAGTGCTGCCTGATTGCGGTGATAAGTCTTGCTCAGGTTAAATTTTCTGGGCCACTCACTACCATATCTAGCGAATTACCAATACCTGCAATTTTCAAAAAATTATTTGAGGAAAACAAAGAAGCCTCTGAAATATTTGAAACTGTTTTTGGTAAACAACTTTCTGTTAAAGATGTATATACAGAAATCACTGGTAAAGATAAAACGGCTTGGTTACAAGAACCTTTAACCAATGCGCTTCGCCCTTTTCTAAAAAACAAAAAATTTTATCAGTATTTTTAATACTGATAAAAACCCCCGCTAAGTGCGGGGGTTTTTATTTAAAATTTTGTGCCAACTTTATATTTGGTAAATGGATTGCCGCCACAGTTGTTAACATTGAAGTGCAGGTGCGGACCAGTCGAACGACCAGTATTACCAGAACGTGCAATCATTTCTCCTTGTGAGACCTTATCTCCGACAGACACGAGAACTGATGAGAGGTGAGAGTATTGTGTCTGACATGATCCTTCGTGATTGATCACAACGTAGCTCCCATACCCACCATTGTAACCACTGTTTTTTGCGACGATGACGGTGCCGTCTTTGAATGCATTGACCGCAGTACCAACTGGAACACCGAAGTCCACCGCACTACGATCGTGTATACCTTGGGTAAGGATACCTCGCACTGGGACAGCGTAGTCACTTGTGTCCGATACGGTACTTGTTTTGGAGGTAGTGCTTTCTGGTACGGTTTTAGAAGAGGTAGGTTTAGTAGAGGTCTTAGGAGTTGTCTTGGGAGTAGCAACTACAAGTGGTTCAGCTCCAGGAATCACAAGCTGGGTACCGACCGTGATTGCGTCGCGTTCGATGTCATTGTATTTCAAAATATCATTTTGACTTGCATCAAACTTCAGTGCAATACCTGAAAGGGTATCACCCTTTTTGACAGTGTACTCAACGCCGCTAACTGGAAGAATTACAAGGTCATCCCCAATAGCTATTTTGGATGTTTTCTCAGTAAGATCGTTTGCCCAACGAATAGTATTGACCGAAATACCAAACTTTTCTGCGATTCCTGAAAGAGTATCACCTTTTTGTACTATATAAGTAGTAATAATAGGCCCATCTGACTCTTCTGTTGAACTAAGCATGTCTTCGGTTGACTGGTCTGATGAGAGTTCTACCTCAGTTGCAGCAGAGACCTCTTCATCTTTAACAAAAGATGAAGAAGGTATAGTTCGGGGAGCGAGTTGTAGACCTATTGTGTGTGCCACACTGACATTAACAAGAAGAAGGAGTATAGCTCCATATGTAGTAGCACGTGCGCGAAACGGAAGAAATCTAGACGTGCGTTTAGGAACGTCAGAGGTAGGACCAGAAGTTTCTTGTTGGTGAACCATAAGGTAGACAACCATTCTACCAACAATTGCGACTCGGTATGTGATATCGCAATTACATATCGTATTAGTCAATACCAATGTCCTAAAAAATGCTTATTTTAATAGGTATTGACTATGGTTTATATATGTAATGTTATATAAAATTCCAGAAATAACCTTATTTTATAATATTATTTTCGATTTATTGAAAAATCAGGTACAATCTACTTTCATGGATTTCACATCAGGTCTCAACGATGCTCAAACGAAGGCTGTTCTCTCTACAGACGGACCTCTTCTTATTGTTGCAGGAGCTGGAGCAGGTAAAACCAAGACGATTGTCCACCGTATCGGGCACTTGATTACACTAGGCATAAAACCATCGAGCATACTTGCAGTAACCTTTACCAACAAAGCCGCAAAGGAGATGCGTGAACGCGTCGCGCATATGATAAAGA